>JANMYG010000841.1:0-3360 GCA_031381865.1 Betaproteobacteria bacterium
GGAAAAGGCCACCGAAAACGGGGTCGACAGCAACTACAGTGCGGTGCAGTACGTTCGCAGCCAGCTTGGCCTGCAGGTGTGCAGCATTGCGCGCTTGTCCGACCTGCTCGAGTACCTCGATGCACACACTGGCGCCGGCATGGTCGCCAACCACGAGCGCGTGCTGGCCTACCGGCAGCGGTATGGCGTCGACGACATCCAGCCATGAGTGCGCCAACCGGAGACAGGCCGATGCGGATTTTGCTCACGGGGCTACAGGGGCTGGCGCTGGTGCTGGCATGTACCAGCGGCTACGCGCAGACGGGCGAGTCGCCATCCGGCATTTTCAGCTGCACCGATGCCAAGGGGCGCAAGCTGACCTCGGATCGGCCGATTCCCGAGTGTGTGGACCGCGAGCAGAAGCTGCTCAATCCAAGCGGAACGGTGCGCGCCAAAGTGGGCCCGACCCTGACCGCCCAGGAGCGTGCCGCAGCGCAGGCCAAGGAACGCGAGGAGGCCGAGGCGCGTGCGTTGCAGGCGGAGGAAAAGCGCCGCGAACGCGCGCTGCTGGTGCGTTATCCGTCCCGGGAGGTGCACGACAAGGAGCGCGCCGAGGCGCTCGCGCAGGTCGCCGTGGTGATCAAGGCGGCCAACAAGCGCGTGGAAGAACTGCAACAGGACCGGCGCAAGCTCGATGAGGAAATGGAGTTCTACAAGAAGGACCCGAGTCGTGCGCCGTCGTCGATCCGCCGCCAAATCGAGGACATCAGCGAGAGCACGGCGGTGCAGAAGCGCTTCATCGCCGACCAGGACAATGAGGTACGCCGGATCAATGCGCGCTTCGATGAAGAACTGGTACGGCTCAAGCAGCTCTGGCTGACGCAGTCGCGCGGAAAACCGGCGGTGGCGAGCCCGAAAAAAGCCCCCTGAGGCAGCCGGGCGCGCCGCCCGTGCGCACCGGCGCTGCGCGCGCGGGTGCCGCCGGCCGGCCACGCCGACCTGACGCCCGTTTACCGTCCACCACCACCGATGATCGGACCCGAATGCTGAGCCCAGAACCACCGGTGGTGCGCGACATCGTTCTGGTTGGCGGCGGCCACAGCCATGTCGGCGTGTTGCGGCAGTTCGCCATGCACCCGGTCCCGGGTGTGCGCCTGACGCTGGTCTGCACCGATGTGCATACGCCCTATTCCGGCATGCTTCCGGGTTATGTGGCGGGCCACTACAGGTACGACGAAGTCCATATCGACCTCGCCCGACTGGCGGCCTTTGCCGGCGCGCGTTTGATCGTGGCCGAGGTCACTGGCATCGATCGCGCAGGTCGCCGCGTGTTGCTGCGGGACCGACCGGCGATGGCTTACGACCGGCTCTCGCTGAACATCGGCTCGACCCCGCAGGTCTGGCAGGTGCCGGGCGCCGGTGTGCACGCGGTGGCGGTCAAACCCGTGTTCGAGTTCAACCAGCGCTGGCTGGCGTTGCTCGAGCGTGTGCGCCGGCAGCCCGGGACGGCGACGATTGCCGTGGTGGGAGGCGGCGCCGGTGGCGTCGAACTCACGCTTGCCATGCAGTACCGCCTGCGCCAGGAACTGCGGTCGCTCGGACGCGATCCCGACCAACTGGTGATGCATCTTTTCACCGAAGACGCCACCATTCTGCCGACCCACAACCTCGGGGTGCGCCGGCGCTTCGACGCCGCATTGCGCCAGCGCCGGGTGAAGGTGTATCGCGCCGCGGCGGTGCACGAGGTGGCGGCCGACGGTGTGCGAACCGAGGCCGGCGAGTGGGTCGGCGCGGATGAAATCATCTGGGTCACCCGCGCCGGCGGTGCCCACTGGTTGCGCGGCACCGGCCTGGCGCTGGACGATGAAGGCTTCATCCGGGTCAACGACAACCTGCAGTCGGTGACCGACCCGCTGGTCTTCGCGGCCGGCGACTGCGCGAGCATGGACGGCCATCGGCTGGAGAAGGCGGGCGTGTTTGCCGTGCGCATGGGCCGCCCGCTGGCCGACAACCTGCGCCGCTCGCTGCTGGAACAGCCGTTGCAGCCCTACCGGCCGCAGCGGCGCTGGCTGGCGCTGATCAGCACCGGCGACCGCTACGCCGTGGCGTCGCGTGGCGCGGTGGGTTTTGCCGGGGCATGGGTCTGGCGCTGGAAGGACTGGATCGACCGGCGTTTCATGCGCCGGTTCAGCGAGTTCGCGGCCATGCCGCAACGAAGCGCCCGATCCGCCGCGCTCCCCCGCGTGCCACTGGGTGCGGACGAGTCGCAACAGGCGCAGTCGGCCAGCGGCATGCGGTGTGGCGGCTGCGGCGCCAAGGTCGGCGCGACCGTCCTGTCGCGCGCCGTGGCCGCGCTGCAGCCGCTGGCGCGCGACGACGTGCTGATCGGCCTGCACGCGCCCGACGATGCGGCGGTGGTGCGTGTGCCGCCGGGAAAAGCGGCGGTGCACACGGTCGACTTCTTCCGCTCGTTTGTGGATGACCCCTATGTGTTCGGCAAGATCGCCGCCAACCATGCGCTGGGCGACATCTTCGCGATGGGCGCCACGGCCCAGAGCGCCACCGCGGTCGTGACGATTCCTCCGGGGCTCGACAGCAAGGTCGGGGAGTCGCTGCTGCAGATGTTGTCCGGTGCCGTCGAGGTGCTCAATGCCTCCGGCTGCGCACTGGTCGGTGGCCACACCGCAGAAGGCCTCGAACTCGCGCTGGGTTTTGCGATCAACGGGCTGATCGACGAAAACCTGGCCGGCGTGATGCGCAAGCACGGCATGCGGCCGGGCGATGCACTGATCCTGACCAAGCCGATCGGGACCGGTACGCTGTTTGCGGCCCACGCGCGCCTGCAGGCGCGCGGGCGCTGGATCACCGGTGCGCTGGAGTCGATGGTGTTGTCGAGCCGGCTGGCGGCCCAGGCGCTGCGCGACCACGGAGCCACCGCCTGCACCGACCTGACCGGTTTCGGGCTGCTGGGCCATCTGGTGGAGATGGTCCGGCCATCGGGTGTCGACGCGCGCATCGACCTGTCGGCATTGCCGTTGCTGGACGGCGCGCAGGAATGTGTGGCCGCCGGCATCGTGAGCTCGCTGCACGGCGCCAACCTCCGGCTGCGCAGCGCGCTGCGCAACCCGGACCAGTTCCTGGCGCACCCGCGTTATGCGCTGTTGTTCGACCCCCAGACCGCCGGCGGTCTGCTGGCCAGTGTTCCCGGCGGACAAGCCGACGCGTGTGTGGCGGCGTTGCACGCACTGGGATACGCCCACGCCACGATCATCGGCTGTGTGCTGCCCAGGGGCGACGCCCCCGAGCCGATCACGCTGGCCAACGGTTGAGCGCTGCGCAACCCGGAACGCCGTTCAGACCCTGCGCCGTTCGGACTGAGCC
>JANMYG010000001.1:0-5783 GCA_031381865.1 Betaproteobacteria bacterium
CCCACCGGATGGCGTCGCGGTTTCGCGGCCGCTGGACGGCGCAGCGGTTTCGCCGCCGCCGGGCGCAGCGGCGCGCGCCAGCCCCTGCGCCGCGCGCTCCAGTGCCCTGACGCCCCAGTCGGCCGCCTCCTGCATATAGACGTTGAAAGCCGGCTCGTCGAACTGGATTATGTCCACGCCGTCGTCGCGCAACGCCAGCGCCTCCTGGTTCAGCAGCTCGGCAAAGGCCATCGCCAGGCTGGGCTTGTCGCCGTAGTATCGGTCGGCCACGGTGTCGACGATCGTCATCGGCCCAGGCAGCGTGAACTTGGTGCGCCGCGTGGTGTGCGCGCGCAGCAACCGGGCTTCGAAACCATGCACGCGGCCCCGCAACGTGAGCGGGCCCACCACCTGCGGCACCTGCGCGTCATAGCGGTTGTTGCGGATGCCCATCGTGACCTTGTGCTCGAAGTCGATGCCACCCACATGCTCCACGAATCCATGCACAAAGTGCTGGCGCGCCTGTTCACCGTCGCCGATGATGTCCAGGCCCGCGTCTTCCTGCGCCTTGATCCACAGCAGCGTGGCATCGGCCTTGGCCTGCTGCAGTTCGTCGCCGACGCCTTTCCACTGCGGCCACAATTTTTGCGTTTCCGCGAGCCAGGACGGTTTGGGCAGGCTGCCTGCGATGGTGGTGTCGAACATGGTGTCTCCTGCGACGCCGTGCACCGGAGGTGCGGGCGCCAGTGCATGGCGGATGGTCCGGGGTCGATTCTATTGATCATTTCGCAATACACGACACCGAGCGCGCTGAGCCCGCCAATGCCATCGAGCCCTTCGACTGTTCGGCTCGTCGACATGCTCCGGCCAGGTCAAGCGCCGGGGCGACCGCAAACTGCTTCTTCGACATCCCGGGTGAAATCAACGCGTGGCGCATGCGCGGTGGCCGCCATGCGGCTGCTGCGCGAGCGTGACCGGACGACGCCACGCGATTATGGTAAATTTAACCAGAGGCAACTAAATTGAACGTAAGCACTCGATCCAGACCGCCGGCACGCGCCGTAGTCTGGCATCGCTCGGCATGGTTCGAGACACTGCAGTTCGCGGTCCTGGCGGGCCTGCTCGTGGCCGTCACGGTCCATGGCGGGCAGAGCATGGACTACCAGTGGAAATGGTCCAAGGTGCCCAAATACATATACCGGGTCATCGACGGGGAGCTCATCTGGGGCCCCTTGATGAAAGGCGTTTTCGTCACGGTGGACATCGCCTGGACGGCTGGCCTGCTGGCCATGGCGATCGGGCTGGTGGTGGCGCTGTTGCGGCTGTCTGGGTCGGTCGTGGGTGCCGCCATCGCGTGGGTCTACGTCGAGGTGATCAGGAACACCCCGATCCTGGTGCAGATGCTGATCTTCTACTTCATCATTGCGGCGATCCTGGGCGTGCCCAGGCAATGGGCCGGCATTCTCTGCCTCGCGTTTTATGAAGGCGCCTTTACCGCTGAAATCATCCGCGGCGCCATCGTCGCCGTGCACAGGGGCCAGCGCGAAGCCGGCCAGAGTCTGGGCTTCTCGACCTTCCACCTGTACCGCGACATCATCCTGCCCCAGGCCGTTCCGCTGATGCTGCCCCCGTTGGGCGGGATCGTCGTGAACCTGGTCAAGCATTCGGCGATCGTGAGTGTCATCGCGGTGTTCGACCTGACCACGCAGGCCCGTACCGTCGTATCCGACACCTTCATGGCGTTCGAGATCTGGCTGACCACGGCCGCCATGTACCTGGTCATGACGATCACCCTGTCACTTGGGGTGGGCTGGCTGGAACGCCGTTACAAGGTCCATTGAGTCGCGCGCCGCGATTTGCGACTTCGGACCCATCGACATCTGCAAACCCTGTTTGTCCGGAGACTCGAATGAATCGCCTCAAACGCCTGATCGGGCTCGCAACACTGCTGGCACTTCCGCTCCTGCTGACGCAACCCGTGTTCGCCCAGCAGGACAACACCATCGACACGATCAAGAAGCGAGGCCGGCTGCAAGTGGGATTCGGAAGCTTCATCCCCTGGGCCATGCGCGACAAGCAGGGGCAGTGGATAGGCTTCGAGATCGACGTCTCGACCAGGCTGGCGAAAGACATGGGTGTCGAGATCGACCTGATCCCGACCGCCTTCGATGCCATCATTCCCTCGCTGATCGCCGGCAAATTCGACGTCATCATCGGCGGGCTCACGGTGACACCGGCACGCAAGGAGCAGATCGACTTCACCGAACCGTATTCGACCTCGGGCCAGGGCGTCGCTGCGTCCCGGCAACTGGCGTCCAAACTCAAGTGGCCCGACGACTACAACAACAGCAACGTGACATGGGTGTGCCGGCGCGGCACCGCGTCGTGCAAGATCATCGAGGAAAAGTGGCCGAAGGCGACCGTACGCCAGTTTGACGACGACGCGATCGCCTTCCAGGAGGTCATTAATGGCAGCGCGCACGCCATCGTCTCCAGCGAACCCAAACCGACCTTTTTCTCGCTGAAGAACCCGGAGCGCCTGTTCAAGCCGGCCGGCGACAACGTGTCCAATTCGGTCGAAGGTTTTGGCGTGCGCAAGAACAGCACGAATGCGCTGGCGTATTTCAACGACTGGATAAGCAGGAACAAGGACTGGCTCAAGCAGCGCCATACCTACTGGTTCCAGACCCAGGAGTGGGCCGCACTCGTGCCGTAGCCCCGATTCGTGGTCTGGCTGTGCCGCTTCTGTTGATGCGCCGATGAACCGCCCGCCCGCCAGGAAACACGCGCGCTGGAGCTGGGTCGACTGGGCGCTGCTCGCGGCCTGCGCATGTATCGTGGGCGTTCTGGTGTGGCGTGCCGGCTCGGTCTTCAGCTACAAGTGGAACTGGGCCACCGTCTGGCCGTTCGTCTACCGTTTGGACGAGGCGACCGGAAAATGGGTTCCGAACCTGCTCTTCGAGGGCCTGCTGACGACCCTGCGGCTGGCATTCTGGGGCATTCTGGTGTCCGGCGTCATCGGCACCGTCATGGGCCTTGCCCGCACCAGCAGGCGGCTGTTCTTCCGGTTGATCGGCAGCGCCTACGTGATGCTGATCCGCAACATTCCACCGGTCGTTTTCGTGTTTGTGTTCGTCTATTTCATCGCCAGCCAGATCATGCCGACGCTGGCCATCGGCGACCGCGTCCGGTCCTTGTCGCCGACGTGGCAATGGTGGATCAGCATCCTGTTCGGAACACCCAAGCTGATCGACAATTTTCTGCTCGGCCTGATTTGCCTGTCGGTGTTCTCCGGCGCCTATGTGACGGAGATCGTGCGCGCCGGGCTGGAGTCGGTGCCCAGGGCGCAGATCGAGGCCGGCGACAGCCTCGGCCTGTCGCGCATGGACGTCATGCGCTTCGTCGTGTTGCCCCAGGCGATGCGCAACGTGTTGCCGCCGATGGCCGGCCAGTTGATCCAGTTGATCAAGGACTCGTCACTGGTGTCGCTGGTGTCGATCCAGGAACTGACCTTCATGGCCCAGGACGTGCAGATCACCACACAGCGGGTGTTTGAAGTGTTCGTTTTCGTGGCGGCGATCTACTTCCTCATCTGTTTCTCGCTGTCGCAGGTGTTCGGCAGCCTGGAACGGCGCTATGCCCGCACCCGCAAATAACCGGCAACCGACATGGATTCCGAGATCATCCGGCTCAGTGGCGTCAACAAATGGTTCGGCGACCTGCACGTGTTGCGCGACGTGGACCTGGCTGTCAAGCGGGGGGAACGGATGGTCATATGCGGGCCTTCGGGCTCCGGCAAGTCGACGCTGATCCGCTGCATCAACCGCCTCGAGGAACACGACCTGGGCACCATCGTCGTGGATGGCATCGAACTCAACCAGGACACCGCGCATGTGGCGGCGATCCGCCGCGAGGTGGGCATGGTGTTCCAGCACTTCAACCTCTTTCCACACCTGTCGGTGCTGCAGAATTGCGCCCTGCCGCAGATGCGAGCCAGGGGCACGCCACGGGCCCAGGCCGAGGCCAAGGCGATGGAGTACCTGCAGCGGGTCCGCATTCCGGAGCAGGCGGCAAAGTTCCCGGCCCAGCTGTCGGGTGGACAGCAGCAGCGAGTCGCCATCGCGCGCTCGTTGTGCATGGAGCCCAAGGTGATGCTGTTTGACGAGCCCACCTCGGCGCTCGACCCGGAGATGATCAAGGAAGTACTCGACGTGATCGTCGACCTGGCGCAATCCGGCATGACGATGATCTGCGTCACGCACGAGATGGGCTTCGCCAGGAAGGTGGCCGACACGGTGGTGTTCATGGACGCCGGGCGCATCATCGAGCAGGCGCCGCCACGCGAATTGTTCGAGAACCCGAAGTCCGACCGGACCAAGCTGTTTCTGAGTCAGATCCTGTCGCACTGACGCCGTTGCGGCGCCGGTGCCCCTACACAAGGAGCGCGTCATGGCCAAACACCCCTTTCCCGACGGTTCGGTCGACTGGTCCGGCGACAACCCCGGCATCTACCTGAAGCAGTCTGCCGACGGGCCGTTCACGTCGTTGATGGTGTGGTTCCGGATCGCGTGGTCGCCCCACGGCAGGGGCCACGCGGTGGTCCTGTTCGAAGACCCGACCCGCGCGGCTGCATGGCCCGAGCTGGCGAATTTCTGCATTTGCGACAACGAAGTACTGGCGCGTTACCTGGTAGAGAACTTCTGCAAGAAATTCGGTGTCTTCCGCGGCGCGAAGGCCTTCGATGCGCTGCAGTACCTGCCGATGCTGGGACACACGGCGTCGGGGGACAACCTGAGTTCCAGCACGGTATCGGTCAGCGCCGCGGGCCTCGCGCTGGAGCTGGTCTGGAACCAGCTCGGCACGCCCTTTGCGGCCGACGTGCTGCCAGACCTGACGGCCACCGGCGCGCACGAAATGTACAGCGTCTTCGTGGAAAGCACCGACGCGTCGATCGTGGTCAATGGCCGGCGCCTGGGCGGGCGGCCCTATCCGCGACCGTTCATGGGCCGCACGGCAAGCTCGGCATTCCTTGCGTTTTCCGAAACCTGGCTCAAGCCCTGATGCACACCCTGACCGCCAGCGAGGCCGCCGCGCGCATTCGCGCCGGCCATCTGACGTCCGAGGCGCTGGTGACAGCCTGCCTGGAACGCATCGCAGCGCGCGAGGCTGCAGTGGGCGCATGGCAATACCTCGACCCTGAACAGGCTCTTGCGCAGGCACGCGCGGCCGACCGTTCATCGGCCCGCGGACCGCTGCACGGGGTTCCGATCGGTGTGAAAGACACCATGGACACCGACGACATGCCCACCACGCTGGGTTCGCCGATCTACGCCAGGCGCCGACCCCAGTGGGACGCAGCCTGTGTGGCCGCCGCACGGGCGGCAGGGGCGATCGTGCTGGGCAAGACCGTCAGCACCGAGTTTGCCTACTTTGAACCCGGCAAGACGCGTAATCCACACCACTTGCTGCACAGCCCCGGCGGTTCGTCCAGCGGATCGGCGGCCGCGGTCGCCGACGGCATGGTGCCGATCGCGCTGGGCTCGCAAACCGCCGCATCCGTCATTCGCCCGGCGGCGTTTTGCGGCGTGTTCGGATACAAGGCGAGCTTCGGCGAGTTCAGCCTCTCCGGCATCCGCCCATTTGCCCAGTCCCTGGATTCGCTCGGCGTGCTGGCGCGCTCGGTGGCCGACATCGCGCTGCTGCGTGCGGTGCTGCTTGGTGCACCGGTGTCAGCATTGGCTCCGATGTCCGCGCCGCCAAGACTCGGGCTGTGCCGCACCGGGCAATGGGCGCTTGCCACTGCC
>JANMYG010000674.1:0-2449 GCA_031381865.1 Betaproteobacteria bacterium
GTCCGAAGCCGGCCTCTCCCGCCTGTTCCAGAAATTCAGCCAGGCCGACAGCGGCACCACGCGCAAATACGGCGGCACCGGGCTGGGACTGGCGATCAGCAAGCTGCTGGCCGAACTCATGGGCGGAACTATGTGGGCCGAAAGCGGTGGGCCAGGGCAGGGCAGCAGCTTTCACTTCACCATATCCAACAAGCCGACCGAACTGCCCGAGGGAACGCGGCGCGACTTCATCGGCGAGCAACCAGCCCTCAAGGGCAAACGCATCCTGGTGGTGGACGACAATGCGACGAACCGGCGCATCCTGGCGCTGCAGACCGCCAAGTGGGGCATGGTGGTGCAGGACACCGAGTTCCCGGCCAGGGCGCTGGAGATGCTGCACAACCAGGCAGCGGCCCAGCCCTACGACCTGGCGATCCTGGACATGCACATGCCGGGCATGGACGGCGCGATGCTGGCGCACAAGATCCGGGAGGCCGGGCACCCACTCCCGCTGGTGTTGTTCACCTCGCTGGGTCGCAAGGACAGTGGTGACGGCCGCTTTGCCGCGACGCTGGCCAAGCCGCTGCACCAGAGCCAGCTGTTCGACACCCTGGTGGGCCTGCTGAGCAAAGACGCCGCACCCAAGGCCGCAGCGGCGCCTGCCAAACCGCGCATGGACGCCGAGATGGCAATCCGCCACCCGCTGCGGATCCTGCTGGCCGAGGACAACGTGGTGAACCAGAAGCTCGCCATGCGCCTGTTGCTGCAGATGGGTTACCGGGCCGACCTGGCCAGCAACGGCATCGAGGCGATCGAGTGCATCGAGCGCCAGCCCTACGACGTCGTGCTGATGGACGTGCAGATGCCCGAGATGGACGGGCTGGAGGCGTCCCGCCGCATCACGGCCAAATACGCACCAGAGCGCCGCCCGCGCATCATCGCCATGACTGCCAACGCCATGCAAGGCGACCGCGAGGAATGCCTGGCCGCGGGCATGGATGATTACGTCACCAAGCCGATACGGGTGGATGCGCTGATAGCGGCGTTGATGGCGATCACTCCGAACTCTGTGGGCGCAGCATGATGGCGACCGGTTCACGCTGCGACGGACTGCACCTCCACATGGACGTTCAGCCGAACGCGGATTGCGTCGATGATCGCCGCGAGGTTGTCCATGCTCGGGTTGCCATTGGGCGAAAGCATCCGGTGCAGGCTCTTGCTTGGTTTGGCCGTCAGCGTCGCCAATTGCTCAAACCCAAGCGTCGCGTTGACCAGGTCACGCAGGATCAGCCGCGCTGTTTCGGGCTCGCCGTTCAGGAACAAGGTCGCAGCTTCGTCGAGCAAGGCCTGGGCGAATGCCGGGTCGCGCGTGACCCGCTCGGTCACGGTTTGTTTGAAATCACGTGTCAGTGCCATTGGATTCACCTTGTGTATGGGCCGCTACCGGCCAATCTACGTTGTGCTTTCTTGCGGGACTTGTACTCGGCGAGCAGGAGCCTTGCCTGGTCGATGTCACGTTGTTGGCCACGCTTGGTACCCCCTCCAAACAGCACAATCAGCGCTTCGCCGTCTCTGGCCAGATAGATCCCGATAACCAGGCCCCCAATCGATGACATATTCGCCCATTCCGTCAAACCACTTGATGGCCGACGTGTTGCCCAGCTCAAGCCGCAGTTTGGCCGTGGTGACCTTAGCGGCCGCCCGCGCGTCGAGGCCATCGAACCACCGCTTATACGGGTTCGATCCATCCTCACGCAGGTATTCGTTGACGACCATGGTCGAATCGAATGGTAACGTATTAGTTACTACCGTGCCTGGAACCACCGGCATGGACGACTATGTGACCAAGCCGATCCGGGTCGAGGCGCTGGTGCAGGCATTGACGAACACCACAGGGCGCGGCAATGGCTAGCGAATCCGACCGCCTGCTCGACGCCAGCCTGCGCCTGCACGGGCGGCGCGACGTGTCCGAACTGGCGGGGGCGATTGTTGACGCGGCGGCCGGGCTCTGCCCCGCGCGGCGGCTGCTGCTGTTGAGCCGTGAGGCTGGCGCGTACCGCGTCGCGGCGGCGCGGCTGCCACGCAACGAGCGCAGCGCCGCCAGCCGCGCCGCGCTGCTGCGTGCGATCACGCCGTGGCTCGACGAAGCTGCGCGCAGCCGCAAGAAGCGTCTGCGCCATGGTCCGTCCAGAGCACCGCCGGCCGAGCAGCGCAGCTGCCTGGTGCTGCCGCTGGACGCGCGCGCGGGCGTGGTCGGTTACTAACTGTATGCCGATGTCGAGGGACGCTACGCGCGCCTCGACGCCAATGACGTGGAGCGCCTGCGCCAGCTCTCGGAGCAGGCGGCCGTGGCGCTGGCCAATGCGTCGTGGGCGCAGGACATGCAGTCGCGCAGCGCCGGGCATGCCGCGCGACAGCATCGGCACGCCGCTGCGCTGGCGGCGCAGCGCGCGATCCTGGAGGCGACGCT
>JANMYG010000006.1:0-3309 GCA_031381865.1 Betaproteobacteria bacterium
CAGGCATGGTCCACGCCCCGCGATGGCATGGCCGAGCTGTACGACGGGGTCGTCCCTTCCCAGCGGAACGTCGAGCCCCTGCGCCACCGCGCTGGCGATGCCGTCGACGCTGCGCGCAGGTGCCAGGTCGCAGAACCAGACGCCGCCCGGGAATTCGCCGACCCAGCTCCGGCCATAACGCATGACCATGCGGGTCTTGCCGGTGCCGCCGATGCCCAATACCGACACGAGGCGTGCGCCGGACTGGATCTGGCGCGCCAACTCGGCCAGCGCATCGACGCGGCCAACGAAGGCGTCGCCCTCGGCCGGCAGGCTGTGCCGGATTTCGCGCACCGGCAACCACAACTCTCCCTGGCGCACGACACGGTAGGCCTTGTCGCTGTCGGGTGGCGGCAATAGCGGCGCCTCGGCGTCGCCGACCTCGGACAGCTCAATCGGTTCATCCAGTCCCTTGAGGCGCCAGTGCCCGTGCGATTGCAGGCGAAGCCCATCTGTGCCCAGCGACCGGCGGGCGTCGGCCGAGAGCAGGATCTGCCCACCCATGGCAACCGACATCACGCGGGCTGCTGTCGCCTTGGCCACACCCTCGACCTCGATCGGCTTGGCCCCGAGTGCGACGTCGGACGGGCTGTTCTCGCGCAGCGTCACGGGGCCGACATGCACGCCGGCGCGCGCCTTGAGCAGCGGAACGCGCTGGCCCAGCGCCTGCTGGTACGCCAGCGCATAACCCACAGCGTCTGCAACCGCGTCGAACAGCAGCAACATGCCATCGGTCTTGTCGATCTCGCGCCCTCGCCAGACCGGCAGCAGATCGCGTGCGGCGCGGTCGTGCGCGGCCCATAACCGGGCCATCTCCGTATCGCCAACGCGCAGCGACAACTGCGTGCTGTCGACGACATCGGTCAGGAGAAGTGCGCGCAGGGCACTCATACGAAGAGGCGCGGCGTTCCGGGAACCGGGCGGTGATGGTGGCGCATTGGCGCAGTCTCGAGCAATCCCTGCTGCAACGCAACCGGAATGCTGCGCGGCCCCGTCATTGCGGCGGCAGTCGCCAGGCCGCAGCCTCGTGGCCACTCGAGTAGCGCGTGTTGGTGACGGACGGATCCCGGTTCACGAGTGGCCGGGCGTACATCGGGTGGCGCATGCTGCGCACCTCGTGCTCGAGCGTCGCAAGCACCTCCCCGGTATCGAGGTCGACGATGTCCTGGAACCGGTACTGGCTCTGGTTGCTTTCTTCGGTGACGAGGCCGCGCTCCAGCAGGCGCCGGTGCACACCCGAGAAATCGGCCACGGCGATCTGCACGTGGTGGCCGTCGTAGGCCGGCAACACGCGCGCCGATTCGCAAAAGCGCAGGCTTTCGGCAAAACCTGCCGGCACCCGCGCGACGATGGCTCCGCCGTCGGCTCCGGCACTGGCCGGCGCGCCCAACAGCTCGCGATAGAAACGCGCGATACGCGCCGCCGTGCCGGGCGCCACATCGATCTCCACGTACGGCATACCCACCAGCATCCGGCCAAAACGCGCCGGGTCGGGCGCATGCACCCGGATGCGGTTGCCCCATGGGCAGCGGATGTCGACCCGCATACCGGCCCGCTCGAAGCCGAACTGCGTACCGTGCAGCCGCCGCTGCACACTGGCCAGCCGCGCCACCAGCGCGTCGAGGTCCGGCAGCACCAGAGCGATGACACCACGCAGCACCTGGGCCGGCCCGACCGGCAGGTGGAACTGGCAGGTGCCGACATTGACCCAGGCGTTGTCCAGGCCGGTCGTCAGGTAGGGGTCGCGCGTGAGACCGAGCCCCATGACATAGAAGGCCATCGCCTGCTGCTGGTCGGGCACGCGCACGTTGACATGGCCGAACTCGACGATGTTGCCCACGTCCTCGGTAGTGCGGTCGAAGGCCGGTCGCGTGATGGGCTGGGTGGTGGACTGGCTGATAGTCATGGCGAAGTGTCCTGTGCGCCGGCCCCGCAGCGGGGCCCATGTGGCAGGTGCCCATTTTGTCAGCGCGCGCCGTCCCTGTCTGCGCTCGCCCACCGCAAATGCCGGTTGGCCTCGAGCGGCGCGGCCGGTGGCATGAACTCGTCTATTTGCGACCGCTGCCGACCCGCTGCCGCACTTCGTCTGCTTCGCGCGGGATGGACCGCCCCCGCAGTGCGCGCGGTGCATAGAATAGCTGCCACAACGATTCCCGGTACACCATGGCGCCCGAACTGCTGCTCGATGTGAAGTTGCTGCGCCTGCTGGACCAGTTGCACAGCACCCGCAGCGTGACGCGCGCGGCCGAGGCGCTGGGGCAAAGCCAGCCCACCGTCAGTATCTGGCTGGCGCAATTGCGCAAACAGCTCGACGACCCGCTGGTCGTGCGCACGCCGCAGGGCATGATGCCGACGCCGCGCACCGACGCATTGATCGGCACCGTGCGCGAAGTGCTGGCCGGGCTGGAGCGCCTGGGCGAGGCCGCTGCGCCGTTCGACCCGTCTGGCACGCGGCGGCGCTTTCGCATCTGCATGACCGACGCCAGCCATGTGACGCTGCGGGTAGCTGCCGACGATCGTGGTCGGGAACAACATGGTGCCTCTCCTCGATTCCTTGGTGCCCGTAAATCATCGCCGAATTCCCGCTGCAGGTCGAGCGTGTCGGTTCGCCACGCTGGTGCAGGTCGAGCGTGCGTTCGCGTCACCGGTGCAGGACTGCATGGCGCGGTCCACGATGCATCCGAGCGCTTCGGCCGCATGCACCTTGACCCGCTTGACGTCATCCCGGGCTCGACCCGGGATCCATGGATTGCGGGTGCTGAAACCCCGGACTTGCTCCGGCACCGCAAAGACACGGCATGGGTCATACGCTTTGGCGTTCGAACATATGAACCGTTCATCGCCAAAGCCAACAGCAATGATCGCAAAAGCCAACCCGGTTCGCTGACAATAACAAGCTTCGTGGACGCATCGCGCGGGGAGTGGGCACGGTACCGCCATGCTCGCGCCGTGCGCAGGAAACCATAACCGGACCACCGCATGATGACACTCGACACCAGCGCCAAAGGCGTCTATCTGATCGCCGTGACGCCGTTTGCGGACGACGGCGCGCTCGACCTGGCCAGCACCGACCGCATGGTCGATTTCTACCTGGAGCGCGGCGCCACCGGGCTGACCATCCTGGGCATACTGGGCGAAGCCACCAAACTCACGGCGCAGGAGTCGCGCACCTTCGTCCAGCGGGTCGTGGAACGCGTCGCCGGGCGGGTGCCGGTGGTGGTGGGCGCCTCGTCACCGGGCTTCGCCGCCATGCGCGAACTGGCCGACGAC
>JANMYG010000039.1:0-6180 GCA_031381865.1 Betaproteobacteria bacterium
GGCAGTCGGTCGGCGACCGCGCCTTCCACCGCTGGGCGATCGAGGTGTTGTCCGACGCCGGCCATGCCATCTGCCGGCGCCTGTGCCTGGAGATCACGGAAACCGCCGCGGTGACCAACCTGGCGGATGCCGCGGTGTTCATAGAGCAGGTCCGCGCGGTGGGTGTGCGCGTGGCGCTGGACGACTTCGGGGCCGGTGCGTCGTCGTTCGGTTACCTCAAGTCGATGCCGGTCGATTTCCTGAAGATCGACGGCCAGTTCATCCGCGACCTCGTCACCGACCCGCTGGACGAGGCGGCCGTGCGCTGTTTCGCCGAGGTCGCGCGGGTGGTGGGCATGAAGACCGTGGCCGAGTTCGTCGACAAGCCCGAAGTGCTGGCGCGCCTGCGTGTGATAGGTGTCGACTACGCCCAGGGTTTCCTGCTGCACCGGCCGGAGCCGATCGACGCGTTGCTGGAACTGCAGGCCATCTGAGCCGGCCTGCTGCCGGCCCGGCACATCACGACACGGCCGCGTTTTCGGTGTCCGACGGTTCGGGGGTGTTGAACCCCAGCCCGTACAGGCGCGCGTAGGGACCATCGGCGCGCAGCAACTGCGCGTGCGCCCCGACCTCCTGGATGCGGCCGCCTTCCATGACCACGATGCGGTCGGCGTGCTGCACCGTCGACAGGCGGTGCGCGATGACCAGCGTGGTGCGCCTTTGCATCAGCCGTTGCAGCGCCTCCTGGACCGCGCGCTCCGATTCCGTGTCCAGCGCCGATGTGGCTTCGTCGAGGATCAGCACCGGCGCGTCCTTGTAGAGCGCACGCGCGATGGCCAGGCGCTGGCGTTGCCCGCCCGAGAGCTGCATGGCGTTGTGTCCGACCACGGTATCGAGCCCCTGCGCCAGTTCGTCGACCAGGTTTTGCAGGTTGGCGGCGGCAAGGCAATGCGCCACACGGGCGCGGTCGAGTTCCTGCCCCAGCGCCACGTTGACCGCGATCGTGTCGTTGAGCATCAGCACATGCTGGCTGACCACGGCGAACTGCCGGCGCAACGAGCCCAGATCCCAGGTGCGTACATCGTGGTCGTCCAGGTAGACGCCGCCGGAGCCGACCTCGGTGAACCGGGGCAGCAGGTTCACCAGCGTGGTCTTGCCCGCGCCCGAGGCCCCCACCAGCGCAATCGTCTCGCCGGCCGCCACCTCGAGGCTGAAGTCGTCCAGCGCCGGCACGGTGTTGTCGCCGTACTTCACGCCCACGCGCTCGAAGCGGATCGCGCCGGTGGCGCGCGGCTTGGCGAAGGTGCCGCCGGTTTCGCGCGACGTGGTGGCGATCAGGTCGAGGCCGCGCTCCATCGCGGCCAGGCCGCGCGTGATCGGGTTGGCCACCTCGGTCAGGTGCTTGAGCGGCGCGATCAGCATCAGCATCGCGGTCACGAAGGCCACGAAGCCGCCCACCGAGGTGTTGTGGTCGGCGCTCTGGACCAGCGCCACCGTGATCACCGTGGACAGGGCGATCGCCGCCAGCAGCTGCGTCAGCGGCGTCATGGCGGCGGACGCCGCGGTGGATTTCATCGATAACCGGCGCAAGCCGTCGCTCAGGCCGTGAAAGCGCCGCGCCTGCGAATCCTGCGCCGCATGCAGCCGGACATCCCGATGCGCGAGCACGTTCTCTTCGACCACATAGGCCAGCTGGTCGGTGGCTTCCTGGCTGTTGCGCGTCACGCGGTACAACCGGCGCGACAACTTGCGCATGACGTACGCCACCGCCGGGAACAGGCACACCACGATCAAGGTCAGCTTCCAGTTCAGGTACAGCAGGTACGCCACCAGCGCCAGCAGCGTCAGGCTGTTGCGTGTCAGGGTCATCAGCGCGCTGACCAGCAGCGTCGCACCCGACTGCACTTCGTACACGATCGTGTTGGCCAGTGCGCTCGAGGTCTGCGCCGAAAACAGCGACAGCTGCGCGTCGAGCAGGCGCGCGAACATCGCCTTGCGCAGCACCACCAGACCCTGGCTGGTGATCTTGGTCATCGCCAGCTGGGCGGCAAAGCTGCACAGTCCGCGCACGCTGAACAACAGCACCAGCGACACCGGCACCACCCACAGCGGCAGCGCGCCCTTCTGGAAGCCGCGGTCCAGCAGCGGCTGCAGCAGCGCCGGGATCAGCGGCTCGGACAGGGCCAGCAGCAGGGTCGCGCCAGCGGCAATGGCCCACACCGACACCGGCCGGCCAAAAAACGGCCACAGCCGCGCCATCCGCCGGAACAGGCTGGCGGCCAGCGCCACGCTCTGCTTCGGGTCGGGTTCGGGCGGGGAGCGGGTCATGTCGGTGGGCGCTGGGCGGCTTATTATCGGGGCACGGTTCACGCGGCCTGCCGGCGTGCGCCGCGGTGCGTGGTCGCATCCTGTTGCAATCGTGGCGGCGACGCGTGGTACGCTTGATCTTGAGTCGAAAGACGCGTAGTACGAACCCGCAGCATCTCCATCCTTCAATGATCTCCCGCCTGATTCACCGCGTCAAAAATTCCCTGCGTTTGTTGCTTGCCAGCGTGGCCCTGGTGATGGCCTTGCCGGCCATGGCCCAGTTCCGGGTCGAAGTCTCGGGCATTGGCATGACCCAATTGCCGATCGCCATTGCCGCCTTTCGCGGCGACGACGCCGCGCCGCAAAAGATCGGCGCCATCGTGCAGGCGGATCTGGAGCGCAGCGGGCAGTTTCGCGGCCTCGATGCGGCCGGGGTCGCGCTCGACGAGTTGTCGCGCCCGGACCTGAGCCCGTGGCGCCAGAAGGGGGCCGATTCACTGGTGGCCGGCAGCGTGACCCGGCTGGCCGACGGCCGCTTCGACGTGCGCTTCAGGTTGTGGGACGTCGCGCGCGCCCAGGACCTGGGAGGCCAGAGTTTTGCCGTGACGCAGGGCGACCTGCGCCTGTCGGCCCACCGCATCGCCGACTTCGTGTACGAGAAGCTGACCGGTGACAAGGGCGTCTTTTCGACGCGTATCGCGTACGTCACGAAGGCCGGCCAGCGCTTCAATCTGTGGGTGGCCGACTCGGACGGCGAGAACGCGCAATCGGCGCTGGCCAGTTCCGAACCGATCATCTCGCCGGCCTGGTCTCCGAACGGCGGCCAACTGGCTTATGTGTCGTTCGAATCGCGCAAGCCGGTGGTCTACACACACGACGTCGGTAGCGGCAAGCGGCGCCTGCTGGCCAATTTCCGCGGCTCCAACAGCGCGCCGGCATGGTCGCCGGATGGCCGGTCGCTGGCGGTGACGCTGAGTCGCGAGGGCGGTTCGCAGCTGTATGTGATGGACGCCGCCGGTGGCGAGCCGCGCCGGCTGGCGCAGTCGGCCAGCATCGACACCGAACCCGCGTTTTCGCCCGATGGGCGCAGCATCTATTTCGTCAGCGATCGCGGCGGCTCGCCGCAGATCTACCGCATGCCCGCGGCGGGCGGCAACGCCGAGCGCGTGACATTTACCGGCAGTTACAACATCTCGCCGGCACCCAGCCCCGACGGGCGCTGGCTGGCCTTTGTGTCGCGCGTCAACGGTGCCTTCAAGCTGCACGTGATGGAACTTGCCAGCGGCGCCACCAACGCGATCACCGACACCGGCGCGGACGAAAGCCCGAGTTTTGCGCCCAACAGCCGATTGATAACTTATGCCACCCAAATCCAGGGCCGCGAGACGCTGATGACCACCACGGTGGACGGCAAGCTCAAGACCCGGCTGGCGGGGCAGAGTGGCGACATACGGGAACCGGACTGGGGCCCGTTCCAGAAACAATGAGACCAACCAGGAGTGAATAGATGAACAGACTTTTGCTGGCATGTGCCTGCGCCATTTTGGTGGCCGGTTGCGGCTCTTCGGTCAAGCTCGACGATGTCGCGGTGGAGGACAAGTCCGGCACGCCGGTGGCCGGGCAGATGGCCGCAGGGCAGGCGGCGGCGCGTGCTGGCGCGGGCAGCTCGGGCGCCGTCACCAATTCGGCCATCGCACCGGTCAACATCGGACAGGCGCCGAGCGCCGCACCCGCGCCGTCGGGACCACGCATCGTCTACTTCGACTTCGACAGTTTCATCATCAAGCCCGAGTTCCAGGACCTGATCGACGCGCATGCACGCTACATCAAGGCCGACCGCAACCGCCGGGTTGCCATCGAGGGCCATACCGACGAACGTGGCGGGCGCGAATACAACCTGGCGCTGGGGCAGAAGCGCTCGGAGGCGGTGCGGCGCGCGCTCGGCCTGCTGGGGGTGCCCGACAACCAGATCGAGGCCGTGAGTTTTGGCAAGGAGAAACCGGCCGCCCAGGGCAGCGACGAGGCGGCGATGGCGAAGAACCGGCGCGCGGAAATCTTCTACCGATGAAGACGCGTACACGCCATCGGCTGCAGCCGGGCTGGATCAGGGTGGCGGTGCTGGCGGCCTGCCTGTGGCAGGGTGTGGCCCACGCCGGCTTGTTCGACGACGAGGAGGCGCGCAAGGCGATTCTCGATCTGCGCCAGCGCGTCGAAACCACGCGCCAGGCGTCCGATGTCGGTCTGCAGCGGCTGCTGGACAGCCAGAACGACCTGCTGCGCCGCAGTGCCGAGGAAAACGCCCAGATGCGGCGCAGTCTGCTCGACCTGCAAAACCAGATCGAGCTGCTGCGCGCCGATGTGGCGCGCCTCAGCGGCCAGGGTGAGCAGGTGGGCCGCGAACTGGCGGACCTGCAGCGCCGGCAAAAGGACGTGGCCCAGGCCCAGCAGGAATTGACGCGCGGCGTGGACGAACGGGTGCGCCAGCTCGAGCCGCTCAAAGTCACGGTCGATGGGCGCGAGATCCTGGCCGAACCGGCCGAGCGGCGTGCCTTCGAGGCCGCACTGGCCAATTTTCGCGCTGGCGACTTCGCCGCCGCGCAGTCCGGCTTCCTGGGCCTGATGTCGCGTTACCCGAAGACCGGTTATGCGCCGTCGGCGCTGTTCTGGCTCGGCAATGCGCAGTACGCCACGCGCGACTACAAGGAGGCGATCACCAATTTTCGGCTGTTGCTGTCGCTCGCCCCTGACCACATGCGCGCCCCCGAAGCCATGTTGTCGATCGCCAATTGCCAGATCGAACTCAAGGATGTGCGCGGCGCGCGCAAGTCGCTGGAAGACCTGGGCCGGCTCTACCCGCAGTCCGAGGCGGCGGTGGCCGGCAAGGAACGGCTGGCGCGCCTGCGTTGACCGGCAAATTCTGTGGAGATCGATCTCGAGCGCCGCTTTGGCGCGCTGGACCGCTTGTACGGCGTGGCGGCCGCGCAGAAGATCCGTGCCGCCCATGTGGTGGTGGTCGGCATCGGCGGCGTCGGCTCGTGGTCGGCCGAGGCATTGGCGCGCAGCGGGGTGGGGCGCCTGACGCTGATCGACCTGGACCACGTGGCCGAGTCGAACATCAACCGGCAGGTGCATGCGCTGCAGACCACGCTCGGGCAGGCCAAGGTGCAGGCCATGCGCGAGCGTATCGCGTTGATCCATCCGGGCTGCGCCGTGAGCTGCATCGAGGAGTTCGTGGACGCCGACAACTGGCCCGCCCTGTTGCCGGCGCAGGCCGACGCCGTGATCGACGCCTGCGACCAGGTGCCGGCCAAGACTGCCATGGCCGCCTGGGCCATGCAAAACACCACGATCTTTGTCGCCGTGGGCGCCGCTGGCGGCAAACGGCTGGCGCACCAGGTCGAGATCGACGACCTCTCGCGATGCACCCACGACCCGCTGCTGGCGCAGGTGCGCAACCGGCTGCGCAAGGAACATGGGGCGCCGCGCGAGGGCCGCAAGATCGGCGTGGCCTGTGTCTTCAGCCGCGAGCCCGTGACACCGGTTGATCCGTCGTGCGGGGTCGAGTCCGACGGCTCGCTCAACTGCCACGGTTACGGCTCGATGGTCAGCGTGACCGCCACCTTCGGCCATTGCGCGGCGGGCTGGGTCATCAACGCAATCGCAGCGCGGGCCTGACGCGGGCCCGGAACCGGCCTTACTTTCCGCAGGTCAGCCGACGCATTTGGACTCAATTAGGCACGCGCGTTGAGCGGGCCTACTGATCGCGATCTGTGTTGGCGTCCATCAGTCGCTCGGTTTCGCTCTCCCACTGTTTCATGAGCTTCTTGGCTGTGCGGTGATTGGCGATGGCCCCGCGCAGGACTTCGGCCTGCTGGGGCGAGACCACGCGGTGCA
>JANMYG010000065.1:0-3797 GCA_031381865.1 Betaproteobacteria bacterium
GGTGATCAACTCGCACACCCAGGGCGAATACCTGTCCGACCCAAAATTCTGGGACATCTTCGCGGCGGCCGAAGCGCACGATGCGCCGATCTACCTGCATCCCAATGCCCTGCCGGCCAACATGATCGGGCCGTTCCAGGAGTGCGGGCTGGACGGCGCGATCTACGGCTTTGGCGTCGAGACCGGCCTGCATGCGCTGCGCATCATCACCGCCGGCGTCTTCGACCGCTTCCCGAAGTTGCGCATGGTGATCGGCCACATGGGCGAGGCGCTGCCGTTCTGGGCCTACCGGCTGGACTACATGCACCAGGCGACCGTGCGCTCGCAGCGCTACGAGAGCGTGAAACCGATGCGCAAACTCCCGAGCGACTACCTGCGCGAGAATTTCTACATCACCAACAGCGGCGTGGCCTGGGAGCCGGCGATCAAGTTCACGCAGGCCTTCATGGGCGTGGACCGCGTGTTGTACGCGATGGACTATCCTTACCAGCATGCGGTCGACGAAGTGATCGCGCTCGACAATATGGACATGGGCCTGGATGACAAGCGCAAGTTCTTCCAGACCAATGCCGAGACCGTTTTCAAGCTCGCGCCAGCCTGAGCGCGCACCGCCAGACGCTGCGCCCGACCCGACACCAGGACACCACCATGCGATTGCCCTTACTCAACGCCGCCGTCGGGCTGCTGCTTGCGGTCACGTCCTGCCTGGCGCATTCCCAGGCCTGGCCGGCGCAGCCGATCCGCATCATCGTGCCGTTCACACCCGGCACCGGCATGGACACGATCGCCCGCACGGTGTCGCCGCGCCTGAGCGAGCGTCTGGGCCAACCGGTGGTGGTGCAGAACATGCCTGGCGCCAGCGGCAATATCGGCGCCGATGCGGTCGCCAAGGCGCCGGCGGACGGCTACACGCTGCTGATGGGCGCCAACACCATGCTGATGGCGTCGCAGCTGTACCGGCAGGTGCCGTTCGATCCCGTGCGCGACTTCTCGCCGGTATCGATGGCCGCCTACGGCACCCTGATGCTGGTGGCCAATCCCAAGACCGGCATCAAGTCGATGCAGGAACTCATCAGCCGCGCCAGGGCGCAGCCGGGAGCCATCAACTACGGGTCGCCCGGCGTCGGCACGCCGCACCACATGGCGATGGAACTGTTCAAGGCGCAGGCGCAGCTGTTCATGCTGCATGTGCCTTACCGCGGCACGGCCGGTTACACGCAGGACCTGTTGTCGGGTGAGATCATGGTCGGGTTCCTGCCGGTGCATGTGGCCCAGGGTTTTGTCAACAACGGGCGCCTGACCGCGCTGGCGGTGGGCAGTCCGAAACGCCACCCGGTCGCGCCCACCATCGCCACGATCGATGAACTCGGCGGCAAGGGCGTCGACGTCGACATGTGGTACGCGTTTTTCGCACCAGGCAAGACGCCGGCATCGGTGCTTGGCCGGCTGAACACGGAAATCGGCGCGATCCTGAGGCTGCCGGAAGTGCGCGAGGTGCTCGGTCGCGCCGGCCTCGACGCGGCCGCGTCCACACCGGCCGAACTCAGCGCCGTTGTCAACAAGGATTTTCCGCGCTGGGGCGCGGTCATCAAGCGCAACGGCATCAGCGCCGAATGACACGCGCTGGCCCCGACCCGGTTGCGCCCGGGGTCGTGCGCTGACCGTTCAGTTGAGGTAGCCCGGTTTGTCCGGCCCCGGCCGCGGGTCCAACTGCGCGGCCAGGCCGCCCGCGGGCAGGGTGCGCCACTGCGACTGCACCACCGCGCGCTCCAGCAAATGGGCAAAGGCCTGCGCCAGCTGCTCCGACAGAGCCATCTGGAAACTGCGGCTGCCTTCGGTGCCCGCCAGCTTCTCGGTACAACTCAGGCGCAGCTGGCCGGTGCTGAGCGATGTCACGTTGACCTCGGTGACCAGCAGCGGGTGGTCGAACAGCGGCACGTGGGCCACCGATGCCTTGTAGGGCGTGGCGAAGTCCGCGCCCTTGAGCGCCTCGGATTTCTGGAACTGCGCCACCACCTTCTTGGCGATGTCGTCCATGGCCGCGACGCGGGCCGACGGCAGGTCGCTGTGGCGGGCCACCTGTTCGGTCACTGCCCGGTCGAGCAGCGGCACCACACCCAGCGTGAGGCGGCGCGTGAACCAGAACTGCAACTCGCGCCCCTCCTTGGTGTTGACGCGCGCCAGTATGCGGTCCTGTTCCGGCACGTAGGCGATCGACAACTGGTGCACGTCCATGGCTTTGATTTTAGTCAACCGCCGAACGCCAGGCGCGTGTTGGCGCACTTGAAAACGACGGGATTTGCCCTAAGTGCAGGCGAACCCGGAGAACAACCCATGCGAATCGACAAACTCACGACCAAGTTCCAGGAAGCCCTGGCCGAGGCCCAGAGCCTGGCGCTGGCCAACGACCATGCCTACATCGAGCCCGCACACGTGCTGGTGGCGATGCTGCGCCAGCAGGACGGCCCCAAGGCGTTGCTGCAACGCGCCGGCGTGAATGTCGCGGGCCTGCTGGCCGCCAGCGAGGTGGCCATGAAGAAACTGCCGCAGGTGCAGGGCCACGAGCAGGTGCAGATCGGCCGTGACATGGTCAGCCTGCTGCAGGCGGCCGAAAAGGAGTCGATGAAACGCGGCGACCAGTTCGTGGCGGGCGAGTTGTTCCTGCTGGTGCTGCCCGACAGCAAGCAGGACATCGCAAAGATCGCGCGCGACAACGGGCTGACGCGCAAGTCGCTCGAATCCGCGATCGACGCGGTGCGCGGCGGCCATAACGTGGACAGCGCCGACGCCGAGGACCAGCGCGAGTCGCTCAAGAAATACTGCATCGACCTGACCGAGCGCGCGCGCATGGGCAAGCTCGACCCGGTGATCGGCCGCGACGACGAAATACGCCGCGCGATCCAGGTGCTCCAGCGCCGCACCAAGAACAATCCGGTGCTGATCGGCGAGCCGGGCGTGGGCAAGACCGCCATCGTCGAAGGCCTGGCGCAGCGCATCGTGGCCGGCGAGGTACCCGAGTCGCTCAAGGGCAAACGCGTGTTGTCGCTCGACATGGCGGCGCTGCTGGCTGGCGCCAAATTCCGCGGCGAGTTCGAGGAACGGCTGAAAAACGTGTTGAAGGACCTGGCCAAGGACGAGGGCCAGACCATCGTCTTCATCGACGAGTTGCACACCATGGTCGGCGCCGGCAAGGCCGAAGGTGCGATGGACGCCGGCAACATGCTCAAGCCGGCGCTGGCGCGCGGCGAACTGCACTGCGTGGGCGCCACCACACTCGACGAATACCGCAAGTACATCGAGAAGGACGCCGCGCTCGAGCGCCGGTTCCAGAAGATCCTGGTGGGCGAGCCGACGGTGGAGGCCACCATCGCGATCCTGCGCGGGCTGCAGGAGAAATACGAAGTGCACCATGGCGTGGACATCACCGACCCGGCGATCGTGGCCGCGGCCGAACTGAGCCACCGCTACATCACCGACCGCTTCCTGCCCGACAAGGCGATCGACCTGATCGACGAGGCGGCGGCCAAGATCAAGATCGAGATCGACTCCAAGCCCGAGGTCATGGACAAGCTCGACCGCCGGTTGATCCAGCTCCAGATCGAACGCGAGTCGGTGCGGCGTGAGAAGGACGAGGCGTCGCAGAAGCGCTTCGACCTGATCGAGGTCGAGATCGCCAAGCTGCAGAAGGAGATCGCCGACATGGACGAGATCTGGAAGGCCGAGAAGGCGCAGGCGCAGGGCAGCGCGCAGGTGCGCGAGGCGATCGACAAGCTGCGCCAGCAGATCGAGGAGCTGAC
>JANMYG010000077.1:0-4199 GCA_031381865.1 Betaproteobacteria bacterium
GGGCCAGCAGACTCGCGCCCAGGTAGTCCGCCAACCTTGCGCCCGTTCCAAGCACTGCCTTCGTCCTTGCCATGGTTCGCCCCCGTCGTGGTGACGACGTCGATTCTGCCACGGAGTACTCTAAACTAACAGTATTGAGACCTGACCCCAACACTTCGTCTTGCAAGAGCAAACTCGCTCTGCAGATGTCGGAGCTTCGGCTTAGTGGATACTTTGATCCCTGTTCCATTGGCTCGCTGCTTTCAGTATCTTACCTGTACGGCACGCGGCCCAAATAAATGTAACGGTATTACCGCGTATTGCAAGATCCAGATCACGAAAAATGTCTGCTAACTTCCAGTACTTCTGGGCCAATTGGCCTGCTGAACTGGCTCTTATTTGGAAGTTTGGCAGAGCGGAATTCAAATCTATACAAGGTATGACAAGCAGATCCCAAGTCAGTGGATTTGTGATTCTCGGATCCTGAAGATGCAATGTTGGACCTGTTGGTGATCTCAGCGACATATTCGGTACGTTTTTGAACTCTGTAAATGTTTGCTTGATGGTGGCGCCAGCAGTATTCCCCACATCAAGCGCCCCGGCTTCCGCATCGTCAACCCACGTATTTGGGTCAGTATAAAAATGCATCGTGCATCCTTTTGGCAGGGTTACGTACCCATCGCCGGCGAAATGACTTCCATGGCCACTGAAAACGATAGTTCTATCCATATGTATTCCTATTCAATTGAAGGGACAAAGAAGGCGGCGAGATAATTATTCAAAAGAGGCAACAGCGGACGTCGGCGGAAATCAGGGTCCGGAAATCCGGAAATCGGGGTCAGTTCCAACATTCAAGCACTCTCACTCGATCCGACCAACCGAGTCGAAGTCGTAGCTGAACCCCGCATCCGCAACCCCCACACGCACCCTTTCGATCTCCTTGCCCTCCATCATCCGCGTCAAGAACTCCCGGCTGATATCGGGCAGCATTGTGTTGGTCAAAATCGCATCAATCATCCGCCCGCCCGATTCACTCTCGGTGCAGCGTGAGACGACAAGCTTGACGACATCGTCGCCGTATTCAAACGGAATCTTGTACCGCGCCTCGACCCGTTTCTTGATGCGATTCAGCTGCAGTTTGACGATCTTTCCAAGCATCTCGTCACTCAGCGGGTAATACGGTATCGCCACCAGCCGCCCCAGCAGCGCCGGCGGGAAGATCTTCAGCAGCGGCTCGCGCAGCGCCTTGGCCATGCCCTCGGGGTCGGGCAGCAGTTCGGGGTCCTTGCACATGCTGGCGATCAGCTCGGTGCCGGCGTTGGTGGTGAGCAGGATGAGCGTGTTCTTGAAGTCGATGAAGCGCCCTTCGCCGTCTTCCATAAACCCCTTGTCGAACACCTGGAAGAACATCTCGTGCACGTCCGGGTGGGCTTTTTCCACCTCGTCGAGCAGCACCACGCTGTAGGGCTTGCGGCGCACCGCTTCGGTCAGCACGCCGCCTTCGCCATAACCCACGTAGCCCGGCGGTGCGCCCTTGAGTGTGCTGACGGTGTGCGCCTCCTGGTATTCGCTCATGTTGATGGTGATCAGGTTCTGCTCGCCGCCGTACAGTGCCTCGGCCAGGGCCAGCGCGGTCTCGGTCTTGCCCACGCCCGAGGTGCCGGCGAGCATGAACACGCCGATCGGCTTGCTCGGGTTGTCGAGCCCGGCACGGCTGGTCTGGATGCGTTTGGCGATCATCTCCATCGCGTGGTCCTGGCCGATCACGCGTTGCGCCAGCGCGTCGGCCACCTTCAGGATGGTCTCGATCTCGTTGCGCGCCATGCGCCCCACCGGTATGCCGGTCCAGTCGCCCACCACCGCGGCCACGGCCTGGTAATCGACCGTGGGCAGGATCAACGGCGTCTCGCCCTGCAGCGCCGCGAGTTTGTCCTGCACCACCTTGAGTTGCGCGAGTTGGGCCACCCGTTCGGCTTCGCGGTCGGTTTCACTCGGGCCTTCGGCCACCGCTTCGGCCGCCGCTGCGGCTTCGAGCGCGCTGCCAGTGCCCTCCACCGGTCGGATGCCGGCGCGCAGCTTGGCGCGCAACGCCAGCAGTTCATCCACTAGCGCCTTCTCCTCGGCCCAGCGCGTGTCCAGCGCCGCCAGGCGGGTGCGTTCGCCAGCCAGCGCCTCGGTGGCCTCGGCTTCGCGTTTGCCGATGTCGATGCCGATCGCCTTTTCGCGGCCGATGATGCCGAGTTCGGTCTCCAGGGCCTCGATGCGTTTGCGGCAGTCGTCCACCTCGGCCGGGGTGGCGTGCAGGCTCACGGCCACGCGCGCGCAGGCGGTGTCGAGCAGGCTCACGCTCTTGTCGGGCAACTGGCGCGCCGGTATGTAGCGGTGGCTGAGCTTGACCGCGGCCTCCAGCGCTTCGTCGAGGATCTGCACCTTGTGGTGTTTTTCCATCGTGCTGGCGACGCCGCGCATCATCAGAATCGCCTTCGCCTCGTCGGGCTCGTCGACCTGGATGGTCTGGAAACGGCGCGTCAGCGCCGGGTCTTTCTCGATGTGTTTCTTGTACTCGGCAAAGGTGGTAGCACCGATGGTGCGCAAGGTGCCGCGCGCCAGTGCGGGCTTGAGCAGGTTGGCCGCGTCGCCGGTGCCGGCCGCACCGCCGGCGCCGACCAGCGTATGCGTCTCGTCGATGAACAGGATGATCGGTTTGGGCGAAGCCTGCACCTCGTCGATCACCGAACGCAGCCGCTGCTCGAACTCGCCCTTCATGCTGGCGCCGGCCTGCAACAGGCCGACGTCGAGCGAGCGCAGTTCCACGTCTTTGAGGCTCGGCGGCACGTCGCCGCGTGCGATGCGCTGCGCGAATCCTTCCACCACCGCGGTCTTGCCGACGCCGGCTTCGCCGACCAGGATCGGGTTGTTCTGGCGCCGACGCATCAGGATGTCAACCACCTGGCGGATCTCGTCGTCGCGGCCGACGATCGGGTCCATCTTTCCGCCGCGCGCCTGCTCGGTCAGGTCGACCGTGAACTTCTTGAGCGCCTCCTGCTTGCCCATCGCCGCCGGTGCGATGGCGCCGCTGGCCTCGCCCGGGGCCGCACCGCCGCCGATCGACGAGCCGTCACTGGCGCCCTGGCCGTCTTCGGGCGAACCGGCGACGATCTTTTCGAGTGTTTCGCTCAGGTCGTCGGGCTTGACCTTTTCGAACTGGCGCGATATGGCGAACAACGCGTTGCGTAGGAAACTGGTCTTGAGCATGCCCAGCAGCACGTAGCCGCTGCGCACCGCGCTGTCGCCGAACATCAGCGAGCCGTAGACCCAGCCGCGCTCGACCGCGTTCGTTATGTTGTCGGAAATGTCGGAGATGGACGTGGCGCCACGCGGCAAACGGTCCAGCGCGGCAGTGATGTCCTTGGCCAGCGCGGAGCCGTCGAGGTTGTAGTGCTTGATGATGCGGTGCCAGTCGGAGTCCTGGTTCTGGATGATCTGGGCCACCCAGTGTTCCAGCTCGACATAGGGGTTGCCGCGCAGTTTGCAGAACACGGTGGCCCCTTCGACCGCCTTGTACGACAGGTTGTTGAGTTTGCCAAAAACGGTGACGCGGTTGATCTCGGCCATGGTCTTCCTTTCAATGGTGCGTTGTCGATTGCCCCAGCGGCGCGCCTGCCTTGGCGGCCCGTGGCATGAGTGTGAGTTCGGCGGTATGGCGGCGCTCGGGCATGCCGAGCCAGGACGTCCAGCCGAGCCGGCCGTGCCGCCCCGGCCGGCACGGCTGGACCTGCTGGGCCTTCAGGCCCAGTTGCAGGTCCCATGCCAGCTCGGCGCCTACATATTGTTCGACCAGGGCCGTCACGGCCGGCAAGGCCTTGCCCTCGGGCAACAGGCTCTCGAACACGGCATGGTCCAGCGGGCCGATATGGATCCGGAACTTGTGCTGGCGGTCCCACACCATTTGCCCCAGCACGGCGCCACCGCCCAGCGCGGTGCTCGGGTTCTTGCGGCGCGCGCTGGCGCCGCCGATGCGGGTGCGCTCGCTCCTGGGCAATTCGAGCCAGGAGCCGACAAACTGCTCGACCTTGACCGGCCGGCCCAGAAAGCCGGACAACAACGACGCCAGGCCATCGGCGTTGCGCACCTGGTTCGACAGGATGCCCGAGAAATGCAGCTTGACGTGGTCGGGCGCGGCATCGCGGCGGGACAACTCCGGCGCGCCAATACCCACC
>JANMYG010000098.1:0-49747 GCA_031381865.1 Betaproteobacteria bacterium
GAAACCGGTCATGACCGGACCCGCGCGCGTGTTCGACGACGAGCAGTCGGCACTGGCGGCGATCCTGGCCGGCAAGATAGTCGCCGGCGACGTGATGGTGCTGCGTTACCTCGGCCCGAAGGGTGGCCCGGGCATGCCAGAGATGTTGGCGCCCACCGGCGCGCTGGTCGGCCAGGGGCTCGGGGAATCGGTCGGCCTGATCACCGACGGCCGCTTTTCGGGTGGCACCTGGGGCATGGTGGTCGGGCATGTGGCGCCCGAGGCCGCGGCCGGCGGCACTATCGCGCTGATCGAGGAAGGTGACTCGATCACCATCGATGCCCACCAGCTACTGTTGCAGCTCAACGTGGACGACGCAGAAATCGCGCGGCGCCGCGCGGCATGGAAGGCGCCCGAGCCGCGTTACCGGCGTGGTGTGCAGGCCAAGTTCGCGTTCAACGCGTGTTCGGCCAGCAAGGGCGCCGTGCTGGACAACTACTGATCACCGAAGGTTGCGATCGCCTCGCCGCGTTGCGGAAAGTTCCGCGGCACTGGCATATCCAGACCCGCGTCATCAACGCTTCTTCTTGTAATTGGTGCCGATCGCCGTCTTGTGGCGGTCGATGCGGTCCTGGCGACGGGCGTCTTCTCGCTCCATTGCCTTGCGCTTGGTGTAGCCGCTCGAATCGGCCCAGGCCCACCAAGCCACCGCCAGGCCAAATGGCACAAACACCACCCACCAGTCCCAGGCGGCCACCGGCCCGATTTCCAGATACTTCATGGCCAGAAGAACGATGCCGAGTCCCAGAAAATACATGGTGTTCCCCAGAGTTTCGTCACACTTGTTGACAATGCGCGTCAACCGCCGTCACTACAATTGCGTTAGATGACTGTAACCCAAGCTAAAGGACCAACATGAAGAGCACGTTTTTTGCCCAATTGGCAGTTTCCGCAGCGGTTGTTTTCGCCGCACCGGCATTTGCCGACCAGGCCTTGGCGACCGCCAAGAACTGCATGGCCTGCCATGCTGTGGACAAGAAGCTGGTCGGCCCCGCCTACAAGGAAGTGGCCGCCAAGTACACCGGGCAGAAAGACGCTGTGGACAAGTTGGCGTCCAAGATCATGAAGGGTGGTTCGGGCGTTTACGGCCCGGTGCCGATGCCGGCCAACACCCAAGTCAACGAAGCCGAAGCCAAGAAGCTGGCAGCCTGGGTGTTGACCCTCAAGTAACGCGCGCCGGGCCAGTTCCAGGCCTGGCACCGTTGGCCCGAAGCTCTTGCGCTCCGGGCTCTCTCAAGAAATAAACCCGCTTTCGCGGGTTTTGTCATTTGCGGCCCGATCTTTCTACAACGTTGGCCCGATGCGATACAGAAACCTGATGCCAGTGCGGCTTTCGATTGGTTTGCCGATGCCTGCTTGAGTCTGTCATGCAGAATCACCCGCCGGAACGCGTCGCGCGAGATACGGCGTCGGCATCTGCCACCCGACTGTCAGTGATGTGGCGGTGAGCGTGTCGACGGGACCGTCAGCCATCGTCCAGAACCGTCGTTCGCCGAGGAAACTCGAAGGGCTCCAGTAGACTGACAAGAGTCCGTCGGTGGCGATCCGCGAATGTCGGCAACAGGCCCCACTGGGGTCATTCAGGGGCTTAAAGACCATCCGAAACGACGCATCCTGGGATCCCCTACCGCAGCGCATCCGCCGCGCTCGGGTCTTCCAGGCCGGCGGCAACTCGCATGAACGTGGTGAGCCTTTGGCGGGCCGTCTCGTCGGCGATGGCAGCACCACCTTGCAACCAGCGCTGTACCAAGCCTGGAGAAAGGCGCTGCATCAACTCAAGCGCCGACTTTGCCTGGTCGAGGGCGCCCAGGCCAACATGAGCGAGGACCGTCCATCCATGTGTGAAGGCAAATCCCGGTGCGTCGGCTGCCGCGCGCATGGCCCACTGCAGCGCCCTGGGATAATCCCTTGCGAGCCAATATGCGAATGCAAGCATTTGATAGCCGCGATATGCAAGCGGGTCGCGCGGGTCGATCCGCAACCAGCGCTCCAAGAGCCTGATCCCGGCAAGCGCATCGCCACATATTGTTGTGATGTGTCCGAAGGCACTGAGCGCAAAAACGTCCTGCGGATTGGTCCGGTATGCCGTTTCCGCCTCAATGCGTGCTTCATCCCAACGGGCACCGCCGGGCGCGTACTGGAGCAGCAGCGCCTTGGTCGAACGCACCATGCTGGAGTTGGTGAGCGCAATCGCTCTCGCGGCGGCAGCCATTCCGTCGTTCCACGCGCCGGCTCGGTCCGGCGCAAACGAGAACATGAGGTTCATCAGTTGTACCCGTGCGACCGCGTGAAGCGCGTGCAGGCTTTCCGGGTCAATTGCCAGGGCGCATCGTGCCTGGCGTAGCGCCTCTTCGAGCGTTGCGGGGTCCGACCTGTCAGACCCGTCGATGCACAGTGAAGTGGCGCGCAAAGCAAGCTCGTAGGCGCTCAGATTGGCGGGGCGGCGACGGGTTGCTCCAGCCCGCTCAGAAGAATCGATCTGCGGCGCGATGGCCGCCACAATGCACTAGGTCACCTCTTCCTGCACCGCGAATATGTCCTCAAGCACCCGGTCGTACTTCTCGGCCCAGATGTGGTTGCCGCTCAGGGCGTCGATCAACTGTGCCGTGACCCGGATTCGATTGCCAGAGCGCCGAATGCTGCCCTCCAAGACATATCGGACGCCAAGCTCCCTGGACACCGTACGTACGTCAACGGGCTTTCCCTTGTAGGTGAAGCTGCTATTGCGCGCGATCAAGAACAGGGAGTGGAAACGTGAAAGCTCGGTGACGATGTCTTCGGTGATGCCGTCAGTGAAATATTCCTGCTCGGGATCACCACTCATATTGGTGAAAGGCAAGACAGCAATCGACGGCTTGTCCGGTAGGGAGAGGTCGATCGCGCCGGCCAAGGGATTTGCCACCGATACGGTCGTTGGCTCGTTCGCATGACCAACACGCACCCGGTAGGCTCTGACCGGGTGCGCGATGTTCTTGACCTGCTGCTCGCCCTGGTCGGTAAAGGTCGCGGCCACTTTGCCCCGCACCGCCCCATGAATGGCGTCAGAGACGATGATCTGGCCGGGTTCTGCCAATGCCTGGAGCCGAGCGGAAATGTTGACACCGTCGCCATAGACCGAGCCATCGGTCTTTTCCATGACATCGCCCATATGCACCCCGACGCGAAACAACATGCGGCGTTCAATGGGAATGTCTTTGTGAACCTCAGCCAACTCGGCCTGAATCTGCAAGGCTGCGTTCAAGGCCCCGGCGGCAGTCTCGAACACGGCCAGCACGGAGTCGCCAGCGGTATCGACTACCCGGACGTGATTCGCCGCCGTCTGGGTGTGGAACACCGATCGTGAGGCATCGAGCGCGGCCACAGTGGCCCGTTCGTCCAGCGACATCAGGCGCGAGTAACCCACCGCATCTGCAGCCAGGATCGCCGCCAGTCGTTGTTTGAGATCACTGCTCACCGAAGTTACCTCCAAAAGCCGTGCCGCTGGTTTATCTTACGCGCACAAAGCAAGCGGCAGGCTACGCCTTTGGCCCGAATGGCAAGTTCCGGTCGGTCCGGCCATTCGACCCATTGCCAGTGAACGACCGGACCCGCTGCGTTGCTGTCGATCACGTTTCCAAATAGAACGGCTCCTTTGAGCACTTTGCAGGCGTCCGCGAATGACCGCCGACCGGCATGTACTCCTATTCGAGCATGGCGAAGCCCGCCCGGGGTGACCGACCGTTACCGTTGCCCTGCAAAATGCCAGCCGGCCTCATCCATTCGATGATGCGTGTCAACAATTGACCCGGGCCTTGACGCACCGCACTCACACCACGCCGGTTGGATCAGGCCGGTGCGGCGCTCGGCGCAGCGGCATCAAGGGGGAGCCCGCAGGGCGGAGGACAGCCGCGGAGCCGAGTGCCGCGCCGGCCTGATCCCGCCGACCCGCCACCTACCCCCTCTCGTTGGCACAAGTGACTTGAAAGCCAACGGCCAGGCGTCACCGCCTGATCTTGTGAATACAGCGCCGTGGCAACCCGTCACCAGGCCTGACCGAGCTGGTCAAGGATGGCCGGGTTTTCCAGCGTGGACGTGTCCTGCGTCACCGCCTCGCCCTTGGCGATGGAACGCAACAGGCGGCGCATGATCTTGCCGGATCGGGTCTTGGGCAGGTTCTCGGCGAAACGGATGTCCTTGGGCTTCGCAATCGGGCCGATCTCCTTGGCCACCCAGTCACGCAGTTCCTTGGCCATCGCCTTGGCCGCGTCGCCGGTCGGCCGCGCACCCTTGAGCACCACGAACGCACATACCGCCTCACCCGTGAGGTCGTCCGGCCGGCCGACCACCGCCGCCTCCGCGACCAGCGCGGTGTGCGACACCAGCGCCGACTCGATCTCCATCGTGCCCAGCCGGTGGCCCGAGACGTTCAGCACGTCGTCGATGCGCCCCGTGATGCGGAAATAGCCGCGGTCGGCGCTGCGCACGGCGCCGTCGCCGGCGAGGTACAACTTGCCGCCCATCTCTTCGGGAAAATAGGACTTCTTGAACCGCTCGGGGTCGTTCCAGATGGTGCGGATCATCGACGGCCAGGGGCGTTTGACCACCAGGATGCCACCGGTGCCGTTGGGAATGTCATTGCCCACCTCGTCCACGATGGCGGCCATGATGCCGGGCAGCGGCAGGGTGCAGCTGCCGGGCACCAGCGGCGTGGCGCCAGGCAGCGGCGACATCATGTGGCCGCCGGTCTCGGTCTGCCAGAACGTGTCCACGATCGGGCAACGCTCGCCGCCGACGTTCTTGTAGTACCACATCCAGGCTTCCGGGTTGATCGGCTCGCCGACCGAACCGAGGATGCGCAGGCTCTTGAGGTTGTAGCGATCCGGGTGGACTTTGGCGTCGCCCTCGGCGGCCTTGATCAGCGAGCGGATCGCCGTGGGCGCCGTGAAGAACACCGAGCACTGGTGGCGTTCGATCATCTGCCAGAAGCGCCCGGCGTTCGGGAATGTCGGAATGCCCTCGAAGATGATCTGCGTCGCGCCGGCCGCCAGCGGGCCATAGGCGACATAGGTGTGGCCGGTGATCCAGCCGATGTCCGCCGTGCACCAGAAAACGTCGGAGCTCCTGATGTCGAAGGTCCAGTCCATCGTCAGCTTGGCCCACAACAGGTAACCGCCCGTGGAGTGCTGCACACCCTTGGGTTTGCCGGTCGAGCCCGAGGTGTAGAGCACGAACAGCGGATGTTCGGCGCCCACCGGCACCGGCGCACAGTCGGTGGCTTGGCCCACCAGGGCTTCGGCGAAGGTCTTGTCGCGGCCGGCCACCATGTTGCAGGCGGTCTGCGTGCGCTGGTAGACAAATACGCTCTTGATGGTCTCGCAGCCGCCCATGCCCAGGCCTTCGTCGACGATCGCCTTGAGCGGCAGTTCCTTGCCGCCGCGCATCTGGTAGTTGGCCGTGATGACGGCGACAGCCCCCGCGTCGATGATGCGTTCCTGCAGCGCCTTGGCGGAAAACCCGCCGAACACCACGCTGTGGGTCGCGCCGATACGCGCACAGGCCTGCATTGCGATCACGCCTTCGAGTGTCATCGGCATGTAGATCAGCACCCGGTCGCCCTTCTTGATGCCGTCGGCCTTGAGCGCGTTGGCGAACTGGCTCACACGCGTCAGCAGTTCGCGGTAGGTGGTCTTGGTGACCGCGCCGTCATCGGCTTCGAAAATCACCGCGGTCTTGTCCTCGACCGGCGTGCCCATGTGTTTGTCCAGGCAGTTGGCGCTGGCGTTGAGTTCGCCGTCGTCGAACCACTTGTAGAACGGCGCGTTCGATTCGTCGAGCGTGCGTGTGAACGGCTTGCTCCAGACCACGTTTTCGCGCGCCAGACGGGCCCAGAAACCCTCGAAGTCCTGTTCTGCCTCGGCACACAGGGCGTTGTAGGCGCCCATGCCGGAGATGCGCGCCGCTTTGACGGTGGCCTCGCTGGGAGGAAAAACACGGTTTTCGACCAGAACTGACTCGATGGTGCTCATTTCTTCTGTCTCCTCAAGTTGGTAACACGAATTTCACGATTCCCGGACTGTCCAGTTTGCCACTTACAAGGCACTGACGGGCGTCAAGCCCTCAAAGCCAGGGGCATTCGGTCAGCGCGCACGGCCAGCCTACAATTCCCGGCTTTCGCCCTCACCCGCCGTGCCCATGACCGACCCCCAGAAATCCAATCCCGCCAGAATAGGGCCGATCGCCACCTTCATTTTCGCCAGTCGCTGGCTGCAGTTGCCGCTGTACCTGGGCCTGATCGCGGCACAGGCGGTCTATGTGTACCACTTCTGGGTCGAGCTGGTCCACCTGCTCGAGGCCGCTTTTGGCAGCAAGCCGGCACTCGAGGCCCTGATCACCAGCATCGGCTACAAGACCGAATTCCAGATCATCTCGCTCAACGAGACCGTGATCATGCTGGTGGTGCTGGCCCTGATCGACGTGGTGATGATCTCCAACCTGCTGATCATGGTGATCGTGGGCGGCTACGAGACTTTTGTCAGCCGGATGAATCTCGAAACCCACCCGGACCAGCCCGAGTGGCTTAGCCACGTCAACGCCTCGGTGCTCAAGGTCAAGCTGGCCACCGCCATCATCGGCATCTCGTCGATCCACCTTTTGAAGACCTTCATCAATGCCGCCAACTACGACGTCAAGGTGTTGATGTGGCAGACCATCATCCATGCCGTGTTCCTGTTGTCGGCGCTGGCCATCGCGCTGACTGACAAGTTGATGGCGCATGGCAATCCGGCGCTGACCGAGCCGGGCCATTGAGCCTGGGCACGACAAGGCACCGATCAATCCCTGAGCGAGACCCCCCATGCCGCATGCGCACAAGAAACATGTCAAGCAGACCCTGATCAATTCGGGGCTGCTGCTGCTCGCCGCCGCGGTGTCGGTCATCGCCAGCACACCTGGCGCGGGCGGCCCGGCGTTCCTGGGCATCCCGGTAGACTTCATCCTGTTTGCGTTGACATTGCTGGGTGTGGCGCTGATGCACGAACAAACGCTCAAGGTGGCCCTCACCGGGCTGGTTGTGATCGTTGCCTACAAGCTGGCCATGACCGGATTCAAGACCGGCCCCGGCCTGGCCGGGCTGGCCGCCCACATGGGCCACGAAGCGATCCTTCTGAGCAATCTGCTCGGCCTGTTGGTCGGGTTTGCCCTGCTGGCCGACCATTTCGAACGCAGCGAATTGCCCAGGATCGTGCCGAAGTACCTGCCCGACGGCTGGTTGGGTGGCTTCATCCTGTTGGTCATGGTGTTTGTGCTGTCGGCGTTTCTGGACAACATCGCGGCCGCCCTGATCGGTGGCACGGTCGCGGGCGTTGTGTTCCGGCACAAGCTGCATATCGGTTACCTGGCGGCGATCGTGGCCGCATCCAATGCCGGCGGTTCTGGCAGTGTTATCGGAGACACCACCACCACCATGATGTGGATCGATGGGGTCAGTCCGCTGCAGGTACTCGAAGCCTATGTCGCCGCGGTCGTGGCGCTGGTGTTCTTCGGCATCATCGCCGCGCGCCAGCAACATGCGCACGCGCCCATCACCAGGGATGCCGACCCCTCGGCGCGTGTCGACTTTGGCCGGCTGGTTATTTGTGCCTTCATGCTGGTCGCCGCCGTGGCGGCCAACGTGGCCTGCAATCTGTATTTCCCTGCGGTGCTCGACCATTGGCCGGTGCTCGGCATCACGGTCTGGGTGGTACTGCTCCTTACCGCCGGTTACCGCCGGCCGACCTGGAGCCTGGTTCCAGGCGCCTTCAAGGGCTCCATCTTTCTGCTTTCACTGGTCGTATGCGCCTCCCTGATGCCGGTCGAAAAACTCCCGGCGGCGAGCTGGCAAAGCGCGCTGGGCCTCGGATTTGTGTCGGCCGTGTTCGACAACATTCCGCTGACCGCACTGGCCCTCAAGCAAGGTGGGTTCGACTGGGGTTTTCTCGCTTATGCGGTCGGATTCGGCGGCAGCATGATCTGGTTTGGCTCCAGCGCGGGGGTGGCCCTGTCCAACATGTACCCGCAGGCCAAGAGCGTCGGCGCCTGGTTGCGTGGCGGATGGCACATCGCCGTCGGTTACGTGCTCGGCTTCTTTGTGCTGTTGGTGGTCCAGGGATGGCACCCACAACCGAAACACAACAAGGCGGAAGTGCCGACAGCCATGACGACGCCGGCGCTCACCAGCGCCTGCAGCGACCGGAGCGCGCGCACGGCGTAGTGCTCACGGGCTATGGGCGGTGGCCAGTCGCGACTCGGCCGGTCTGCGACTACGAGCCAGGGGCCGAGGCCGAGGCAGTCCGGCCCTGCGCCAGCAGCAGCGCTGCGCCGACGGTGGCGGAAACCAGGGACGCCGCGAGCACCCCCATCTTTACTTGCACCATGTAGCTCGGGTCCGCCTCTTCGAACGCCAGCGAGCCGATGAACAGGCTCATCGTGAACCCCACGCCACACAGCACACAGACGCCGAAGAACTGGACCCAGGTTGCGAGCGCCGGCAACTGCGCAGGTCCAAAGCGGATCAGCACCCACGATGCGCCGAAAACCCCGACCGCCTTGCCCAGCACGAGCCCGGCAACAATGCCCAGCGGCACAGTTTGCGCAAATACTTCCGGGCCCACACCACCCAAAGCGACGCCGGCATTCGCGAACGCGAACATCGGCAACACGAGAAAGGCGACCCACGGCTGCACGCTGTGTTCTGCCCGCGCCAGCGGCGATCCACCCTTGCCATCGGAGATCGGGATCGCCAGCGCCGTCACCACACCCGCCAGCGTGGCATGCACGCCTGACTTCAGCACGCACACCCAGACCAGCAGGCCCACCACAACGAACGGTCCAACGGCCTTGAGCCCGATCCGGTTGAGCACCACCAGCAGGAAACCCCCGGCGCAGGCGGCCATGAGCATCCCGAAAGACAGGTCGGTGGTATAGAAGATGGCGATCACGATGATCGCCCCGAGGTCATCGATGATGGCCACAGCCGTCAGGAAGACCTTGAGCGAGGCCGGCACGCTGGGGCCGAGCAGGATCAGAATGCCCAGGGCAAACGCAATGTCGGTTGCCATGGGTATGCCCCAGCCGCGCAATGCGATGGCGTCGCCCCAATTGATTGCGGCATAGATCAGCGCCGGCACCACCATGCCGCCGAGCGCGGCACCGGCGGGAAGCAGCATCTGCGCCGGCTTCGCAAGATCGCCCTGGAGCAGTTCACGCTTGATTTCAAGGCCGACAAGAAAGAAGAACACCGCCATCCACAGGTCGTTGATCCATACCAGCAGTGGCTTGGCAAGCACCAGCCAGTCGGTGCCCACGCGCAATTCGATCGGGATCTGCAGGAAGCGGTGGTAAGCGCCCTGCCATGGCGAGTTGCTGATGGCCAGCGCGGCCAGTGCCGCCGCCGCCAATAAAACGCCGCCCAGGGACTGCGAGCCGATGAACTGGTTGACGGTCCGAACGATGGGTTTGAACATGGAAAGCGCCGCGCCCGGGTCAGGTCGCTGCAATTGGGGTTGCCAAGTAGTATCCCAGCGATTTCTGGAAACCACGACCAACCGGCACCGGTAGGTAGCAATGGCGTAGACGGGCCCATGCGCGCCGGTGCGCAGTGGAACAACTTCCGCCATACCGGTTCAATAGTCGCAATTGCCATCGGCGCCGCCGCTTCCCGATGCCATGACACGGCACCGCCCTGGGCGAGCCCGTCAGCACGCCACTACAGGTACGGCGACAGCAGCCACACCATCCGGTCGCGCAGGCGCCCCGCAATCGGCTGTCGCTCCAGTTCATCGACCGTGAGCCGGTGCGCGTATTGAATGCGTTTGTCGACCAGCAGATCGAGTTCCCGCACCAGTTGCACGTCATGGCATTCCATGTTGTATTCGAAATTCAGGCGCAGGCTGCGGGCATCCCAGTTGGTGGAGCCGATCATCGACCACGCGTCGTCGACCAAAAACAACTTGGCGTGGTCAAACGGCGGGCCGCTCAGGTGGACCCGGCAACCGCTGGCGACCAGGCCACCGAACTGCGGACGCATGGCCCAGTCCAGCAGCGGAAGGTTGCTGCGCCCCGGCAGCACGATGTCCACCGCGACGCCACGCAAAGCCGTCACCCGCAGCGTGGTGAGCAACACCTCGTCAGGCAGGAAATACGGCGTGACGATGCGCACCCGGCGCCGGGCCGAGGCCAGGGCGCCGAGGATCACCTGGCGCATATGGTCGATGTCGCCGTCCGGGCCGTCGGTGACACCACGCGCCAGCACCGGGCCACACGACGCCGCGTCGATGAACCACGGGCCGCCGTGCAAATTCTCGCCAGTGCTGAACGCCCAGTCGGTGGCGAAGGTGCGTTGCATGTCGGTGACGACCGGCCCCCGAACCGCGAAATGCAGGCACTTGACCGGCCGAGCGGGCTGGGTCGACAACCAGTGGCCGGCGCCGATGTTCATGCCACCGGTAAAACCCAGGTGACCATCGACCACCATGATCTTGCGGTGGTTGCGCAGGTTCCCGTGGGCCAGCAACCTGGTGAGGCGGGGCGGCAGGAACGCCGCGCAGGGGATGGCGTTGGCGCGCAGTTGCCCGAGCACGCCGGTGGGGCGGTAACGCGCTCCCACCGCGTCGACCAGCACGCGGATCTGTACTCCACGCGAGCGCGCCCGCGTCAGCGCTCCAACGAAGGCGCGTCCTGCCACATCGTTGTTGAAAATATAGGTCAGCAGTGTGATCGAGCCTTGGGCGCCGTCGATTGCGGCCAGCATCGCGGGGTAGGCCTCGTCGCCGTCGTGCAGTGGCACCACGGCGTTGCCCGCCAGCAGGACCTTGCCGGTGACATGGCGCGCCAGTCGGCTGATTCCGACGAGTTCGGGAAGGCCACCGTCGTCGGGCACCGCGAAGGCGTCGAAGCTGCCCGGCTCGCCGCGCCAGGCGGCCTTGAGGCCGAGCGCCACGCCAGCACGCCGGATGCGATTGATGCCCAGCACCCAGTACGCCAGCGCGCCCGCCACGGGCGCCAGCCAGGCCAGCCCGATCCAGCCAGCGGCCTTGTGTACTTCGTGTTTGTAGAGCAACGCATGCACAGTGACCGCCGAGGCAAACCCAACGTGCAGCAACCAGGCCAGCACGGGCGCCACGCCCTGGGCCAGCTGCAGCATCGATTCGAGCCAGGGACGAGTCATGCCCCATGTTAGCCGCGGGACCGGTGCGGCCGAGCTGGTTTGACCAGCCATCCATCTGCAGTGCCGGCCGAAAGTGGGTCGTCGGCGGTCGCTTGCAGCGTTCGAATCAGGGGAGTAATCTGTCAACCGGGCCGGTCACGCCAGCAGGTCATTCGTGTTTTGGTTTCGATCGCGGATGCCTGCCGGCAGGCGGGCCAAGGTCCGTCGTTGAGGGAAATCAACACGCGAACAAGAGAAGCGGCGGATGATGGCGATATCGGTATCGGTCGGGCGAGCGCCCGCGCGCCAGAATCGGGGCGTTTTGGACAATTCCGGCCCGCCACAGCAATCTCAGGAGACGACGCATGTCCGCGCACACCACCAAGGTAGTTGAAGCACCGGCCCAGGTGCTGGCCCTGATCGTCGCGTCGCACGGAGGCGTGGGCGAGCGCGAGTTGCGCGTGCTCGATGAACTGGAAGCCTTTCGCCAGCTTGGCGTGGGTCGCCAGAGGTTTGTCGACATTGCCCAGGCGTGCCTGCGGGATCTCGGCACCGGCCTGTGCGAGCGCTCGTGGCTGAGCACCGAAGACATCCACTATGTCGATGCATTGCTCGATGCCGTGCCCGACCCGGACCAGCGCCTGATGGTTTGCCGCTTAGGGGCCGCCGCCATTGCCGCCGATGGCGGCGTCGCGGACGACGAGCGCCTGGTCTACGACCACGTGCGGGCGCACTGGCGAATCAGGTCGGACCAACTACCGCAAGCGACGCTGGTCGATCAGCACGATTGAGCGGCCCCAGGGCCGCCCCGCGCAGGCCGCTTCCCAGAGGGGGGCGTCGGCCCGGGTCAGTTCGCAGTAATTCGGGTGGGTAAACTCGTGGTCTATCGACCAGTCGCGGTCACCGGAGTTCCCATGCGCACCACCACCACCATCCAGCAATCCGACCTGATCGAATCGATCGCGGCGTCACTGCAGTTCATCAGTTATTACCATCCGGCCGACTACATCGCCCACCTGGCGCGCGCCTACGAGCGCGAGCAAAGCCCGGCTGCGAAGGACGCGATCGCGCAGATCCTGACCAACTCGCGCATGAGCGCCGAGGGGCACCGTCCGATCTGCCAGGACACCGGCATCGTCAACGTATTCCTCAAGGTCGGCATGGGGGTGCGCTTCGAAGGCTTCACCGGAACGCTCGAGGACGCCATCAACGAAGGCGTGCGCCAGGGTTACAACCATCCCGACAACACGCTGCGCGCGTCGATCGTGGCCGACCCGCAGTTCGAGCGCAAGAACACCCGGGACAACACCCCGGCGGTGGTCAACGTGGAGATCGTTGCCGGCAACCGACTCGACATCACGGTGGCTGCCAAGGGCGGCGGCTCCGAGAACAAGTCCAAGCTGGTGATGCTCAACCCCTCCGATTCGGTGGTCGACTGGGTGCTCAAGACCGTGCCGACCATGGGTGCCGGATGGTGCCCGCCCGGCATGCTCGGCATCGGCATCGGCGGCACGGCCGAGAAGGCGGTGCTGCTGGCCAAACAGGCGCTGATGGAAGACATCGACATGTACGAGTTGCTGCAGCGCGGGCCGAAGAACAAGACCGAGGAGCTGCGCATCGAGTTGTTCGAGAAGGTCAATGCGCTGGGCATCGGCGCGCAGGGACTGGGCGGCCTGACCACCGTGCTGGACGTCAAGATCGCGATGTACCCGACCCATGCCGCCGGCAAGCCGGTGGCGATGATCCCCAATTGCGCCGCCACGCGCCATGCGCATTTCGTGATGGACGGCAGCGGGCCGGTCTACCTGGACGCGCCGCCGCTGAGCCTGTGGCCAGATGTGCACTGGGCGCCCGATTACCAGAAGAGCCGCAAGGTCGACCTGAACACGCTCACCAAGGCGGAAATCTCTTCCTGGACGGCTGGCGACACGCTGCTGCTCAGCGGCAAGATGCTGACCGGGCGCGACGCCGCCCATAAACGCATCCAGGACATGCTCGCGCGCGGCGAGAAGTTGCCGGTGGATTTCACCAACCGCACGATCTATTACGTCGGCCCGGTCGATCCGGTGCGCAACGAAGCGGTGGGTCCGGCGGGCCCGACCACCGCCACGCGCATGGACAAGTTCACCGACATGATGCTGGCGCAGACCGGCCTGATCAGCATGATCGGCAAGGCCGAACGCGGCCCCACGGCGATCGAGGCGATCCGCAAGCACAAGAGCGCCTACCTGATGGCCGTGGGCGGCGCCGCCTACCTGGTGAGCAAGGCGATCAAGAGCGCGAAGGTGGTGGGTTTCGCCGACCTGGGCATGGAAGCCATCTACGAGTTCGACGTGGTCGACATGCCGGTGACCGTGGCGGTCGACTCCGGCGGCACCAGCGCCCACATCACCGGACCGGCGGAATGGGAAAAAAAGATCGCCACCGGCCAGTTCAGGAACATCGCCGTCACCAGCGCCTGAGCCGCTGGGTCAGGCCAGCAGGCAGGCGGCCTCGGTCTGTTCGTCGAGGCGGCGCAGCGGCGGTATCTCCTGCGCGCAACGCGCGATCGCCAGCGGGCAGCGGGTGCGGAACACGCAGCCCGACGGCGGGTTGATCGGCGACGGCAGGTCGCCCTGCAGCAATTCGATCACCTTCTTGCGCTCCAGCACCGGGTCCGGAATCGGGATCGCCGACAGCAGTGCGCGGGTGTAGGGGTGGCGCGGCGACGCGTACAGCGCACGCTTCTGCGCCACCTCCATTTCGTGGCCGAGGTACATCACCAGGATGCGGTTGCTGATGTGCTTGACCACCGCGAGGTCGTGCGCAATGAATATCAGCGCCAGGCCCATCGACTTCTGCAGTTCCTTGAGCAGGTTGATGATCTGGGCCTGGATCGAGACGTCCAGCGCCGAGACCGGTTCGTCGCAGATGATCAGCTTGGGCTCCAGCACCAGCGCGCGTGCGATACCGATGCGCTGGCATTGGCCGCCGGAGAACTCGTGCGGATAACGGTTGATCTGCTGCTGCGTCAAGCCGACCTGCAGCATCATCGCCTGAACCCGCTGCATCACCTCGGAGTCGGGCATGTCGGGCCGGTGCGTTCGCAGCGGCTCGGCGATGATCTGCGCGATCGTCATGCGCGGGTCGAGCGAGGCCAGCGGATCCTGGAAGATCATCTGCACGTCCTTGCGCACGGCCAGCCAGTCGCGTTTCGACGCGCCGTTCATCTCCTGGCCCATCCAGCGGATGCTGCCGGCGGTGGCGGGAATCAGGTTCAGGATCGCGCGCGCCAGCGTCGACTTGCCGCAGCCGGACTCGCCGACCACGCCCAGCGTCTCACCGGCGCGGATGTCGAACGACACGCCGTCGACCGCCTTGAGCGTGCGGCTCGGCGTCCACGGCCAGGCCTTGGCATCGCGCACGTCGAAGTAGACCTTGAGGTCGCGCACTTCCAGGATCGGCGCGCCGATGTCAGGCATGCGACACCTCCGGCGCCAGCTTGCCCACCACCTCCTGCACGCTGCGGTGGCAGGCACGCAGCGCGGACGAGCCAGCCTGCACCTGCAGCACCGGCATGGTGTCGCGGCAATACGCGTCGGCCAGCGGACAACGCTCGCTGAACGGGCAACCCCTGGGCAGGCGCGCCATGTTCGGCGGCGCACCCGGTATCGCCACCAGCTCGGCCTCGTCCCGGTCCAGCCGCGGGATCGCACCGAGCAGGCCGACCGTGTAAGGATGCGACGCGTGGTAGAAGATATCCTGTGCGCTGCCCTGCTCCATGACCCGCCCGCCGTACAGCACCATGACCTCGTCGCACAGGCCGGCAACCACGCCAAGGTCGTGCGTGATCAGCACGATGGCAGTGCCGAAATCACGCTGCAACTCGCGCAGCAGGCCCAGGATCTGCGCCTGCACCGTGACATCGAGCGCGGTGGTCGGTTCGTCGGCGATCAGCACCTCGGGTTCGCACAACAACGCCATCGCGATCATCACGCGCTGGCGCATGCCGCCCGAGAACTCGTGCGGGTACATCGTGATGCGGCGCGCAGCGTCGGGAATCTTGACGGCATCGAGCAACTCGACCGAGCGCTTGCGCGCGGCCCGGCGGTCCTGCCCCTTATGGAACTGCAGCACTTCGGTCATCTGGCGCTCGACCGTCAGATAGGGATTGAGCGAGGTCATCGGGTCCTGGAAGATCATCGCCACCCGGTTGCCGCGAATCCGGTTCAACTGCGCCGGCGCCATCGCCAACAGGTCCTGGCCGGCGTACAGTGCCTGGCCGCTGGCGCGTCCGTTCTTGGCCAGCAGACCCATCATCGCCAGCACGCTCTGGCTTTTGCCGGAGCCGCTTTCACCCACGATGCCCAGCGTCTGCCCGGCCTCGAGCGCGAAGTTGATGCCGTTGACCGCGTAGACGAGACCGTCGGAGGTCTGGAACTGGACCCCGAGGTCCTTGACTTCAATCAGGCTCATACGGCAGCCATCCGAGCCATTTTTCCGCCGGGCCGCCCCAAGGAAAAAACCGCCCCCTCGGGGGGCAGCGCAGTACACGAAGTGACAAGCGTGGGGGCCATATCCACTAGCGGTCTTTCGGATCGAGTGCATCGCGCAGCCCATCACCGATGTAGTTGAAGCAATACAGCGTCACCGACAGGAAGGCGGCCGGGAACAGCAGCATCCAGGGCGATATTTCCATCACCGACGTGCCGTCATGGATCAGCACGCCCCAGCTGGTCATCGGCTCCTGGATGCCCAGGCCCAGGAACGACAACACCGATTCGGTCAAGATCACGCCGGGCACCGTGACCGTGGTGTAGATCACCACGACCCCCAGCAGATTGGGCACGATGTGCTGGAAGATGATGCGCCGGGTCGGCACCCCGACCGCGCGCGCGGCCTCGATGAACTCCTTGGAGCGCAGCGACAGCGTCTGGCCGCGCACCACGCGCGCCATGTCCATCCATGAGAACACCGTGATGGTGATCACCACCAGGTAGAACGCCCGGCCCAGGATCGTCACCATCAGGATCGCGATCAGCAGGTACGGCACGGCGTACATCATGTCGACCACGCGCATCATGAAAGCGTCCACCTTGCCGCCCAGGAACCCTGCCGTCGCGCCCCAGGCGATGCCCAGCGCCACCGACGCCAGTGTCGCCAGCATGCCGACCATGAGCGAAATGCGTCCGCCGATCAGGCTGCGCACCAGCAGGTCGCGGCCGGATTCGTCGGTACCGAAGAAATGCCAGTTCTTGAGCGTGGGCGGAAGGCTCATCGCGTCCCAGTCGGCACTGTCGAAGGCGTGCGGCAGCAACGATGGGCCGACGATGCACAGCAGCACGATCACGGCCAGCAGGCACAGGCTCACGACCGACGCCTTGTTGCGCAGGAAACGCGTGCGCGCGTCCGCCCAGGGGCTGCGCCCGGCGACCACGGACTCGACCGTGTCGCCCAGCGCCTGTACCAGCGCATCGTGCCTGTTGGTGGGAAGCATCGAATTCCCGGCTCAGTAACGGATCTTCGGATCGAGCGCCGCGTACGCGAGGTCGACCAGCAGGTTGAAGGCGACCGCCACCACCGTGACCAGCACCACCAGGCCAAGCACCAGCGTGTAGTCGCGGTTGCCGGCGCCGTTGACGATCAGCTTGCCCAGGCCGGGCAGCGAGAACACCGACTCGGTCACGACCGCGGAGGTGATCGAGGAAATCGCCAGCGGGCCGACCAGCGACACCACCGGCAGCAAGGCCGGCTTCATCGCATGGCGCAGGATCACGGTGCGCATCGGCAGGCCCTTGGCGCGCGCGGTGCGGATGAAATTGCTGTGCAGCACTTCGATCAGGCTGCCACGCATCACGCGTCCGATGGTGGCGACGTTGATGAAGATCAGCAGGGCCATCGGCAACAACATGTACTTTGGCGCGAAGTCGTTCCAGCCGCCCGCCGGCGCCACCTTGAGCCAGATCGCGAACACCAGTATCAGGACCGGCCCGATCACGAACGATGGAAACGCGCTGCCCAGGTTGCCCAGCAGCATGACCAGGTAGTCGACCACGCTGTTCTGCCGCAGCGCGGCGATGGTTCCCAGCAACACGCCGATGAGCAGCGCCAGCACGATCGAACCACCGCCGATCGCGGCCGACACCGGCAGCGCCTTGGCCACCAGTTCGTTGACCGACCAGTCCCCGTAGCGAAATGATGCGCCCAGGTCACCGTGCAGCAAGTTGTTCAGGTAATACAGGTATTGCTGCCACAACGGCTGGTCGAGGTGGTATTTGGCCTGCAGGTTGGCCAATACAACGGCCGAGACCTTGCGCTCGCTGTCGAACGGCCCGCCAGGCGTGGCATGCAGCAGCAGATAACAGACGGTGATGACGGCCAGCAGCGTGGGAATGGTCGCCAGCACACGCCGGAAGGTGTAAGACCACATGCAAGGACCTCCGCCAGTCGCCAGTCAGAACCGATACTTGTCAAGCCAACGGGCCGGCGCAGCGGCGCCCGCCCATTGACGCCTGCCCCGACCCATCAATGCTTGATGATGTAGATGTCCTTGGCGCGGTAACGGTCCAGTGCGTTGGTGTTCGAATATCCGCCCACGTACGGCTTGACCAGCCGCGGAACGGTGTATTGCAGCAGCGGGATCATGGGGTAGTCGTCCATGATCATCTTCGCCGCCTGCGTCAGCAGCGTCTTGCGCTTGGCCTGGTCGAGCGACTTGTTGCCCTCGTCGATCAGCGCCTCGGCCTTGCGGTTGCAGTTGCCCTGGGAATTCTGGTCGGAGTCGCACTGCACCAGCGTCAGGAAGGTCGTCGCGTCGTCATAGTCGGCGACCCAGCCGTTGCGCGCCATCTGGTAGTCGCGGTCATTGCGCTTCTTGATCAGCACCTTGAACTCCATCGCCTCCATCTCCAGGTCGATGCCGAGTTTGGTCTTCCATTCCGAAGCCGCGAAGATTGCCATCTTCTTGTGGTATTCGCTGGTGTTGTAGGCGAACTTGAGCTTGGCTCCCGGCGCGACGCCGGCTTCGGCCAGCAGCTTCTTGGCCTCGGCGACACGCTTGTCCATCGGCCACTTGGCCCAGTCGTAGGCGGTGACGTTGGCGCCCGCCACGCCGTTGACGATCACGCCGTAGGCCGGCACCTGCCCGTCAGCGGTCACGCGCTGGGCCAGGATGTCGCGGTCGATCACCATCGACAGCGCCTTGCGCACGCGCATGTCCTTCATCACCGGGTCGGCGTTGTTGAGCGAGTAATAACGCAGGCCCAGCATGTTGGTGTTGCGGATGTCCTTCGGGTACTGCGCCTTGTATTTGTCGTACGAGCCCGGTGGCAACTGGTAGACCCAGTCGTTTTCACCCGACTCGTACATCTTGACGTCGGCGTTCTGCTCCTCGACTGCCAGGTAGGTGACCTTGGTCAACTGGACGTTCTTCGCGTCCCAATAGGTGGGGCTCTTGGCCAACACGATCTTGCTGTTGACCTGCCACTCCTTGAGCGTAAAGGCGCCGTTGCCGACCATGTTGCCGGGCTTGGTCCAGTCCTTGCCGAACTTGTCGATGGTCGCCTTGTGCACCGCGCCGAGCTGCAGGTTGGACACCACCTCGGGCAGGAAGCCGGCCGGAAACGGCGTCCTGATTTCCAGCGTATACGGGTCGAGCGCCTTGACACCGAGCTCCGAAGTCGGCTTCTTGCCGTCGATGATCTCCTTGGCGTTGTGCAGGAAGATGCCGTAGGTCGATGCGTACTTCGACGCCGTTGCCGGATCGACGAAACGGCGCATGCCGTAAACAAAATCCTCGGCGGTGACGCCGTCGCCGTTGGACCACTTGGCGTTCTTGCGCAGCTTGAAGACCCAGGTTTGCGGGTCCGACTGCTTCCAGCTCTCGGCCACACCCGGCACCACTTTGCCGTTCGAGTCGATGGCGGTCAGGCCCTCGAACATGTCGCGGATCACGTTGTTGGACGGGACGCCTTCGGCCAGCGCCGGGTCCAGCGTCTCGGGCTCGGACCCGTTGTTACGCACCAGTTCCTGGGTTTCATGCAGCTTGACGCCGGCAGGCACCGTGGCCGCCAGCACCGAGCTGCCGTATGCCACGCCGATACCGATGGCCAAGGCGCAGACTTTGAGTTTGATATTCATGGGGACACTCCAAGAAAAAAGGAGAACGCGGCGTCAATCCGGTCGCGAGAGCGGCCATTGTGCGCCCAACGCCATCGGCCTGAAACCGATGCCAAGGCTACCGCGTTCGAAGCTGTGCACTATAACTCCGCCGCCACGGTCGTTCATTAGGGAGTAACCCTTCTCGGGCGAGGTCGACGCGCGTGGCATGCGCCAGGCCTGCGTGTGGCTGCCTGTGGCTGCCTGTCACCGCGGCAGGCCGGTACTGGCACGCAATTGCGCAAGCAACTGCTCACAGCGCGCAAACGCATCGAATACCTCATGGGCGCCTTGCAACAACACCAGCGCCGCATCGGTGGGCACCAGGCGCTTGCCGCGCAGTTCGAACAGGCGAACACCCAACGCCTCACTGAGTTTGCGCAAATGGCCTGACAAGGTTGGCTGCGCCATGCAAAGCGACTCGGCGGCGCGCCTGGCACTGCCGATGCGAACCACGGCCTCGAAGGCGGCGAGTTGGGGCAACGTGCCGTGGCGCAGGTAACGCCGCGAGACCCCGGGAGTAAGCAGAGTAGCCATTGCCATTCCTCGTGTGAACCGGGAAAGGCAAAGGTCTCGTCCATGCCGCAAGGGCAACCCGGGCGCCGGGGCCTTTCAGCCCGTATTGACGACGACCCGGCACACCTGGCGCGCGCCAGGTGCGGGACTACTCCCGCTTTGCGTTTACGCACGGCATCCACCACCGTCGCGCGGTATTTTTATAACATGGTCGGCGGCTTCGGCGAAAGCTTCCCAAGGCAATGCCCACAATTGGCATGGGGAGTTGATCGCGATGCGCGATCGATCGTGAATCGCGAAGCTTCCACCGCGCGAATCTGCTGAAAATCAAAACACGAGCTTGTCACGCATCAGCACATTACCGATGGACCCTGGCCAATTCCTGTCTGCCCTGCTGGCGATCATCGTGATCGACCTGGTACTGGCTGGCGACAACGCCATCGTCATCGCGCTGGCGGCACGCGCATTGCCGGCCCACCTGCGAAAGCGCGCGATCATCTGGGGGGCCGTGGGCGCCATCGGCGTCCGCAGTCTGATGACCGTGGTGGTGGTGTGGCTGCTCAAGATTCCGGGCCTGCTGGTCGCCGGCGGCTCGATGCTGCTCTGGATTGCCTATGGCCTGCTCCGACCCGACGAAGGCAATGGCGAAAGCCATGGGCCTGCGGCCAGCACGTTCTGGGGTGCGATGCGCACCATCGTGGTCGCCGACGCCGTCATGGGGCTCGACAACGTGCTGGCGGTCGCCGGTGCCGCCCACGGCAGTTATTTGCTGGTCGTGACCGGCCTGGTCATCAGCGTGCCCGTCGTCGTATGGGGCAGCGCATTGGTGCTCAAGGTGGTGGACCGCTACCCTGGCGTCGCCTATCTGGGCGCGGCGGTACTGGTGTGGACCGCAGTCAAGATGGTCACCGGCGAACCCCTGCTCAAGCCCTGGTTCGATGCCTCGCCATTGCGCCCAGCTGTGGTCTACCTGCTGATTCCTCTGGTACTCTGGACGGGATTCCTGCGCAACCACCGCCAGCTCGAGTCACGCATCCACGCACGCGTGGCTGAGTTCGCAAAGCATCGCCCGTCAGGCGAAAGTTCGGCGCCCGCTGCCGTACCCCTGCGCACCCGGTTCAACCAATCCGAAGGAGATCGAAGCATGCTGAAAGTCCTTGTTCCCATCGACGGCTCGGCCAACGCCCTGGGTGCTGTCAGCCATGCCATCACCGAATACCGGCGACACCACGAGCTCGAGCTGCATTTGCTCAACGTGCAGCCGTATTTGTCCCGGTACATCGGGCGTTTTGTGCGCCGCCAGGACCGTGAATCCTGGCATGGCGAGCAGGCGCGCGCCGCGCTGGCCGGTGCGCGCGCGTTGTTGGTCCAGGCCGGCGTGCCGCACGAGGCGCACTGGGTCGTGGGCGACCGCGGCAAAGAGATATGCAGCGCGGCCGAGCGGTTGGGTGCCCACCATATCGTCTTGGGCACCGCACGCAAAAACTCCCTGACCCGCATGCTCGAAGCTTCGGTCACCAATCGGGTGCTTGAATCCACGCCGGTGCCAGTCGAAATCGTGGCCGGCAACGCGGTATCAAAATGGGAGCAATGGGGCCTGCCCGCCGGGGCTCTGGGCCTCGGCGGACTGCTGCTGCTGGCGCTGGATTGAGACCAGGGTTTGGCCTGCCCGACAGGGATCGAACCTGTGACAACCAGCTTAGAAGGCTGGTGCTCTATCCAACTGAGCTACGGGCAGTGCAGCTACAGCCATCAATCGGTGCGGATTCACCCGAATTTTCCCGATTGTGTTACCCCGGCGTTATCCCAGGCCTAACCCAACTCAGCATGAACAGGGCCAAGTTGTTGATTTAGATGGTCGGGGCGAAAGGATTCGAACCTTCGACCCTCTGGTCCCAAACCAGATGCGCTACCAGGCTGCGCTACGCCCCGACAACTTGGCATTCTAACTGCTTGCGCGACTCGGCCGATCGAAATCTCGAAGTTTCAGACCGCGCTGTTGCTGCGATTTTGGTTGATCCGACGGCGCAACCGAACCGGCCATGTCGACTAAAGTTGCTGCCATGCGCAACATGGACGCTCCCGCATTGCCCTGGCTGGCCCCGGGAGAGGCGTTCCCACCGGTCGGGCAGGCATGGGGCCAGGACTCCGACGCGCCGGGTTTGCTGGCGGCCGGGGGCAGACTCGACGCGCCCACGCTGTGCGACGCCTACGCCCACGGTATCTTTCCGTGGTTCAGCGACGGGCAGCCGATCCTGTGGTGGAGTCCGGACCCACGTATGGTGTTGCAGGTCGCGCAGTTTCAGTTGCACCACTCGTTGCGCAAGACACTGCGGCGCTTCAGCGCGTCACCGACGTGCGAGATCCGCTTCGATACGTCTTTTGCGGACCTGATCCACCAATGTGCCGAGCGCCCGCGCGAGGGATCGACCGGCACCTGGATCGTGCCAGAAATGGAACGCGCGTATTTGGGCCTGCACGAGGCCGGCGTTGCACACAGCGTGGAGACCTGGATCGACGGAGAAATGGTTGGCGGGTTGTACTGCGTGGCACTGGGCCGGGCCGTGTTTGGCGAATCCATGTTCAGTCTGCGGCCGGATGCTTCGAAGATCGCCCTGGCCGCCCTGACATGTTTTTGTCGCACCCACGGTATTGCAGCCATCGACTGCCAGCAAAATACGCCGCACTTGGCGTCGCTTGGCGCGGCAGAGATGCCGCGCTCGCAGTTCCTGGCCCAATGCGCCGTTGCGATGCGCGAGCGAGCGCCGACATGGAATTTCGAGCCTCTATACTGGCGAGAACTCCTGCCCGAAAGGCCCGTGGACCAGTGACCCATCTCAAGGATCTTCCGCTCCAGACCTTGCAGTTTTATGCAACGGCGCCTTACCCGTGCAGCTACCTCAGCGGCAGGCAGGCCCGTTCCCAGGTGGCCACGCCGAGCCACCTGATCAACAACGCGACTTACTCCGATCTGGTCAGCCAGGGCTTCCGGCGCAGCGGCCTGTTCACCTACCGCCCGCACTGCGACGGCTGTATGGCCTGCACACCGCTGCGCGTGCTTGCCAGTGCTTTTGCGCCCGATAGAAGCCAGCGCCGGGCATGGCGCCGACATCATAATTTGCTGGCGCGCGTCACCAAGCTGTGTTTCATGCCGGAGCATTACGAGCTGTATTTGCGGTACCAGAACGGGCGACACGCCGGCGGCGGGATGGATCAGGACAGCGTCGAGCAATACACGCAGTTCCTGCTTCAAAGCCGCGTCAACTCGCGCCTGGTGGAGTTCAGGGAACCCCTGGCCGACGCAACCGGCGGGACGCTGCGCATGGTGTCGATCCTGGACGTACTCGAAGACGGTCTGTCGGCGGTATACACATTCTATGAACCCGACCAGCGGGCCAGTTACGGCACCTACAACGTGTTGTGGCAAATCCAGCAGGCGCGCCAACTCGGCTTGCCGCACCTATATCTGGGATACTGGATCGGCGCCAGCCCCAAGATGAGCTACAAGGCCAGGTTTCATCCACAGCAGATCCTCGTGGATGGCGCTTGGCGCAGCTCCCCGACCTAGGGCACACCAGCCGCTGCCCAGCCGGATCCGGCGCATCCGGTTCAACGATGTCCACCATAGAACTCGCCAGCGCCAGGAGCTCCGCTTGAAGAAACAAGACCCCGATATCGTCGCGTCACCGGCAGTACAGGTGATCGAGCGCATGTTCTCGCTGATCGACGTACTGGCCTCGCGGGAGGATGCGATCTCGCTCAAGGAGATCAGCGAAAGGACCGGCCTGCACCCGTCGACCGCGCACCGGATACTGAACGACCTGGCAATCGGGCGCTTCGTCGAACGCCCGCAACCGGGTAGCTACAGATTAGGCATGCGCCTGCTGGAGCTTGGCAACCTGGTCAAAGGCCGGCTGAGCGTGCGCGACGCCGCACTGCTGCCGATGCGCGACCTGCACAAGAGAATCCAGCAACCGGTCAACCTGAGCATGCGCCAGGGAGATGAAATCGTCTACGTGGAGCGGGCATTCAGCGAGCGCTCCGGGATGCAGGTTGTGCGCGCCATCGGTGGCAGGGCGCCACTGCACCTCACATCGGTCGGCAAGTTGTTTCTCGCCGCCGATGACGCGCCGCGCATCCGCGCCTACGCCGGCCGCACCGGCCTGAACGGGCAGACCAAGAACAGCATCACGCAACTCTCAACGCTGGAACGGGAACTGGCCCGTGTGCGGCAGTTTCACTATGCCCAGGACAACGAGGAACTGGAACTGGGCGTGCGCTGCATGGCTGCAGGCATCTATGACGATCAGGGCAAGCTGGTGGCCGGGCTCTCGATCTCGGCACCGGCCAGCCGGATGGATGAAGCCTGGCTGGCGCAGCTACAGGCCACAGCCCAGGAAATTTCGCACACGCTTGGCTTTGCCCAAGGGGCCGCCCGAGGCTGACGCAGCTTACACGAGGGGCTTGGGCAGCGGGATCGACTCGACCCATCGCCGAACGCGTTCGGCGTCGCCCAGACGACTGAGCTTGCCGGCCGAATCCAGAAACACCATGATCAGTTTTCGCCCCGCCACGGTGGTCTGCATCACCAGGCAACGCCCCGCCTCGGAGATGTAGCCGGTCTTCTGCAGACCAATCTGCCAACCCGGATTGCTTACCAGGCGGTTGGTATTGTTGAACTGGAGCATCCGATTGCCGACCGATACCTCGTAGCGTGGTGAGGTGGACAACTCACGCAAGGTGGCATCGCCGTGCGCCACGTTGACCAGCCTGGCCAAATCCTGGGCGCTGGACTGGTTCTTGCTCGACAGCCCAGTCGGCTCGACATAACGGGTATCGGCCATGCCAAGTGCGCGCGCCTTCTCATTCATCAGTCGGACGAAGGTTGCCAAGCCACCGGGGAAACTGCGCCCCAGCGCATTGGCTGCACGGTTCTCGCTAGACATCAGCGCCAAATGCATCAATTCGCCGCGGCTGAGTTCGGTGCCGACCTTCAAACGCGAATGGCTGCCCTTTTCGGTATCGACATCGTCCTGGGATATCGCGATCATCTCGTCCATCGGAAGCTTGGCGTCAATGATGATCAGCCCGGTCATGAGTTTGGTCAGCGAAGCGATCGGCAACACGGCCTGCTCGTTCTTGCGGAACAAGACCTCCCGTGTGTCTTGGTCGATGACCAACGCGACGCTGGATTTCAATTCGAGTTGATCATGCTGCAGGTGCAGCCCGGCAATTTCACCAAACGAGGGCTTGGCAGGTGTTGCCGCCACCAAGACAACTCGTTTGCGCTTGACCACCGTCGCCTTGACGGCCGTGCGTTTTGCCGCCACCGGGTTCTTCGACGCCTTGCTGGCCGCACTCGCGGGCAATGCAACCAACGACGCCGCAGTGAACAAGGACAAAACCAGCAACCGTGTGACTTGATTCAATTGAGGCCTCGACGCATCAAAATGGGGCACCATGACAGCGGAATCGCTGCAAGGTCTCGTGTGTTGACAGTTTAAACAGAAAAGTCACACAAGATCAACTACTTGCGTGACTTTTTTAAAGTTGCCAGGTAATTCAGGCGCTAATCTTAGCCTTGTGCCGACACTCGTTCAGCTTTGCTGTGTAACTTGTTGAGCGCACTAAGGTATGCCTTGGCCGACGCAACCACAATATCCGGGTCGGCGCCCACACCGTTGACCACCCGCCCGCTGTTTTGCAGCCGCACCGTCACCTCTCCCTGGCTTTCAGTGGAACCGCTGATCGCATTGACTGAGTACAAGACCATTTCCGCACCGCTCTTGACATGGATTTCGATGGCCTTGAGGGAAGCATCCACCGGGCCATTGCCGTCCGACGTACCCTTGACCTCCTTGCCTTCCACGGTGATCACAATGGTCGCGTGCGGGCGTTCACCGGTTTCACTCTGCTGCGACAGCGACACGAAACCGTAGTGTTCGTTGTCGTGGGTCACGCTTTCATCGTTCACCAGGGCAAGGATGTCTTCATCGAAGATTTCGCTCTTGCGGTCCGCCAGCTCCTTGAAGCGGGCGAAGGCGGTGTTGACGTCGGCTTCGCTGTCCATCGCCACGCCGAGTTCCACCAGGCGTTGCTTGAAGGCATTGCGGCCGCTGAGCTTGCCCAACACGATCTTGTTGGCTGACCAGCCGACATCTTCAGCACGCATGATCTCGTAGGTGTCCCGGGCCTTGAGCACGCCGTCCTGGTGGATGCCCGAGGCGTGGGCAAAAGCATTCGCACCCACCACGGCCTTGTTGGGCTGCACTACAAAACCCGTCGTCTGGCTGACCATCCGGCTGGCCGCAAGGATGTGCTGGGTATCGATACGCATGTCCAGGTCAAAATAGTCCCGGCGGGTCTTGACGGCCATCACGACCTCTTCCAGCGAGCAGTTGCCGGCGCGTTCGCCCAACCCGTTGATCGTGCACTCGACCTGGCGCGCACCACCGATCTTGACGCCGGCCAGCGAATTGGCAACTGCCATCCCGAGGTCGTTGTGGCAATGCACCGACCAGACCGCCTTGTCGCTGTTCGGAATGCGTTCGCGCAGGGTTCTGATGAAATTTCCGTACAGTTCGGGAATGGCGTAACCCACCGTGTCCGGCACATTGATCGTGGTCGCGCCCTCCGCGATGGCTGCCTCGATGACGCGGCACAGGAAATCGACGTCGCTGCGATAACCGTCCTCAGGGCTGAACTCCACATCGGCGACGAGATTGCGCGCAAAACGGACCGCCTGCCTGGCCTGCTCGAATACCTGGTCGGGCGTCATGCGCAGTTTCTTCTCCATGTGCAGCGCGGAAGTAGCGATGAAGGTATGGATCCGGGCATTGCCGGCACCGTGCAAGGCTTCAGCCGCACGGGATATGTCACGGTCGTTCGCGCGCGACAGCGAACAGATGGTCGAGTCCTTGATTGCATTGGCGATCGCCTGAACGGCCTCGAAATCTCCGTTTGAACTGGCCGCGAACCCGGCTTCGATCACGTCCACCCGCAGGCGCTCGAGCTGCCTCGCAATGCGCAGTTTTTCATCCCGCGTCATCGACGCACCGGGCGATTGCTCGCCATCACGCAAGGTAGTGTCAAAAATAATCAATTTGTCGGACATGCGAGGCTCCTGGATTCGGGGGTGGACATGTTGCACGGGCACCAGAGGGTGGACCGCAGGAAGAAGTCGGTACGTAGCCGATCGTCGGGCAGTACCAGCAATGGGGCGTCAGGTGCTTTGACGGGGTGTTCCAGCATCATGTTTCCTTGGTTTTGCCAAACCAGCAACCCAAAACAACACGGCTCGTTGCTGGTGCATACGAGCCGTCTGATCGATTAGCGCACGCTACCGTCTTCGCCCGTAAAAGGGTTGCAGTAGTAGCAGCAGCGCGTTCAGTTTCATGTCGGCAATATAGCAGAAAATCTGCGTCGCCGCGCCGACTTGCCGGCGCGACCGACCGGCTCAATGCAACCCGCGCTCGTCTGGCTCGTCGGTCGAGGTACTGATGACGCTGGTTTGCATGCCCTTGGCCTTGCGCCAGATGTAAATCACATAACCACTCACACCATAAGCCACGAAGACGGCAAGCATCACCGAGGCCGGTTCGATACTGACCGCGCCGATGGCCAGGGCCACCAACACGATCACGACAAAAGGCACGCTCTTTTTCATGCCGATGTCCTTGAAACTGTAGAACGGCACGTTGGTCACCATGGTCAGACCCGCATAAAGAGCCAGCCCGAACATCGGCCATGCGACGCTCGGGCCCTTGATGCCCTGTTCGGTCATCAACAGGATGAACCCGGCTATCAGCGCGGCAGCGGCCGGCGACGGCAACCCCTGAAAATAACGCTTGTCGACAACCGCCGTGTTGACATTGAATCGCGCCAGTCGCAAGGCGGCGCAGGCACAGTAGACGAATGCCGCGATCCAGCCCCATCGGCCCAGCCCCCGCAATGCCCATTCATACGAAATGAGCGCTGGCGCAGCGCCGAAAGACACCATGTCCGACAACGAATCCATCTGCTCGCCGAAGGCGCTCTGCGTATTGGTCATGCGTGCGACACGTCCATCGAGGCTGTCGAGAACCATCGCGCAGAAAACCCCGATGGCGGCCATGTCGAAGCGGCCATTCATGGCCATCACGATTGAATAAAAGCCGCCAAACAACGCCGCCAGCGTCACCAGGTTGGGCAGGATGTAGATGCCCTTGCGGCGCTTGCGAATGACGAGCGTGTCGCCTTCGCCAAGTTCAGAATCCAGACTGTCTGGCATGTTGTAACCTCCGACCCCGTCATTCGGGCGCGATTGGGTAACGATAAACAGACCGTCTTCCCGGCCCGAAGGACCGCGACCATCGGGCATTCTCGGCCTGCGGGGCGGACATGTCCGGCCGCCGACCGCCAGTTTTCGCCCAGTGTAAGTCAGGCCCAAGCGCGCAGCGCCTGACCTGCTGGCCATGACAGGACAAAGGCCACCGCGGTGGCCTTTCCTGGTCAGAAACTTGAAAACGCTAATTGCGCGTCTGATCTACCAATTTGTTCTTCTTGATCCACGGCATCATCGCACGCAGCGTCTCACCGACAGTCTCTATCTGGTGCTCGGCCGTCAAGCGACGGCGGCTCAGCAGGGTCGGTGCGCCGGCCTTGTTTTCCAGAATGAAACTCTTGGCATAGTCGCCGCTCTGGATGTCCTTCAGGCACTGGCGCATCGCGTCCTTGGTGGCCGAAGTGACAATTTTCGGGCCGGTGACGTATTCGCCGTATTCCGCATTGTTGGAAATGGAGTAATTCATGTTGGCAATGCCGCCTTCATAAATCATGTCCACGATCAATTTGAGTTCATGCAGGCATTCGAAGTACGCCATCTCCGGCGCGTATCCGGCTTCGACCAGGGTTTCAAAACCCGCCTTGATCAATTCGACCGTGCCGCCGCACAGAACCGCCTGTTCACCAAACAGGTCAGTCTCGGTTTCCTCACGGAAATTGGTTTCGATGATGCCGGCCTTGCCGCCACCATTGGCCATCGCATAACTCAATGCCAGATCACGGGTACGACCAGATTTGTCCTGGGCGATCGCGATCAGGTGGGGCACCCCCCCACCCTGGGTATAGGTATGGCGAACCGTGTGCCCGGGCGCCTTGGGCGCGACCATCCACACGTCCAGGTCGGCCCGTGGCGTGACCAATCCGTAATGCACATTGAATCCATGCGCGAACACAAGCGACGCCCCGCTCTTGATATTGGGCTCGATCTCTTCCTTGTAGACGGTCCCGATCTGTTCGTCCGGCAGCAGCACCATGACCACGTCGGCGGCCTTCACCGCATCAGCCACTTCAGCCACTTTCAGGCCGGCTTTTTCCACTTTGGGCCACGATGCGCCGCCCTTGCGCAGGCCGACCACCACCTTGACACCGCTGTCATTGAGGTTTTGCGCGTGCGCGTGGCCCTGGCTGCCGTACCCAATAATCGCCACGGTCTTGCCCTTGATCAGGCTCAGATCGCAATCCTTGTCGTAATAGACTTTCAATCTCTTCTCCTTGAACAAAAAAATCAAACCCGCAAAATCCGCTCGCCACGTCCTATGCCACTGGAGCCGGTACGGACGGTCTCGAGAATCGCACTGCGCTCGATGGCCTCAAGAAAGGCATCGTTCTTCGACTGCACGCCGGTGAGTTCGATGGTGTAACTCTTCTCCGTGACGTCGATGATCCGCCCCCGAAAAATATCGGCCATGCGTTTCATCTCTTCGCGCTCCTTGCCCACCGCGCGCACCTTGACCATCATCAACTCGCGCTCGGTATAAGCCCCCTCGGTCAGGTCCACCACCTTGACCACCTCTATCAGGCGGTTGAGGTGTTTGGTGATCTGTTCGATCACATCATCGGACCCGGTGGTCTGTATCGTCATCCGGGACAGGCTCGGATCCTCGGTGGGTGCAACTGTCAGGGACTCGATGTTGTAGCCGCGTGCCGAGAACAACCCGACCACCCGGGACAACGCACCTGGCTCGTTTTCCAACAATACTGCAATTATGTGTTTCATCTGGACTCCTCTTTTCGCTACCCTCCCCTGTCTGCGGTAACAAACAGGCTTGGCAGGCAATAGACTCATCAATAGGTTTTGGGACCAGGATCGGGGATGCGTGACGCGGCGCTGGAAATACGCATCCGATCAACTGGGCTCGGTGCTTCGAGAACGACGGACGCCGCCATGCATCGCGGCGCCCTCGCTTCACGACGTCTCAAAGGTCCTCCGATCCAAGCAGCATCTCGGTGATGCCCATGCCGGCCTTGACCATCGGAAACACGTTCTCGGTCGGATCGGTACGGAAATCCATGAATACGGTGCGATCCTTGAGTTTGCGCGCCTCGCGCAGAGCCGGCTCGACGTCCTGCGGGCGCTCGATCAACATCCCGACGTGCCCATAGGCCTCCGCCAACTTGACGAAATTTGGCAGCGCATCCATGTAGCTGTGGCTGTAACGGCCTTCATAATCGATCTCCTGCCACTGGCGCACCATGCCAAGGTACCGATTGTTGAGGGACACGATCTTGATCGGGGTGTTGTATTGCAGGCAGGTCGACAACTCCTGTATGCACATCTGGACCGAGCCTTCACCGGTGATGCAGAACACCTCGTTGTCCGGTTTTGCCAGCTTGATCCCCATCGCATACGGAATGCCTACACCCATGGTTCCCAGGCCACCGGAATTGATCCAGCGCCGCGGCTGATCGAAGCGGTAGTACTGGGCGGCCCACATCTGGTGCTGCCCGACGTCGGACGTGATGTAGGTCTCGGTGTCCTTGGTCATGTTCCAGAGCGTCTCGACCACGTATTGCGGCTTGATGACGTCGCCCTTGCCATGGTCGTACTTCAGGCATTCGCGCTTGCGCCAGAGCTCAATCGTCTCCCACCACGCAGCCAGTGCGTTGGCATCCGGTCGGACGCTGCCTTCGCGAATCATCGAAATCATCTCGGTGAGCACGTCCTTGACGTCGCCCACGATCGGGATATCCACTTTGACCCGCTTGGAGATACTCGACGGATCGATGTCGATGTGGATGATCTTGCGCTCGTTCTGCGCGAAGTGCTTCGGATTGCCGATCACCCGATCGTCGAAGCGAGCGCCCACGGCAAGCAAGACGTCGCAATTCTGCATCGCGTTATTGGCCTCGATCGTCCCATGCATCCCCAGCATGCCCAGGAACTTCCTGTCGCTTGCCGGATAGGCGCCCAGACCCATCAAGGTATTGGTGCACGGGTACCCCAGCATATCCACCAGCGCGCGTAGTTCGGATGACGCATTGCTCATCAACACACCGCCACCGGTGTAGATATACGGGCGCTTGGCCGTCAGCAACAGCTGCAGCGCCTTGCGGATCTGTCCCCCGTGGCCCTTGCGAACCGGGTTGTAGGAACGCATCTCGATCGACTTCGGATACCCCGCAAACGCTGTTTTCTTGTACGACACGTCCTTCGGAATATCCACCACCACCGGGCCGGGACGGCCGCTGCGGGCGATGTGAAACGCCTTCTTCATTACGTCGGCCATGTCACGCACGTCCTTCACCAGGAAGTTGTGCTTGACTATGGGCCGCGTGATGCCGACCGTGTCGCACTCCTGAAAGGCGTCCAGGCCGATCGCGTGGGTGGGTACCTGCCCGGTCACGATGACCATCGGGATGCTGTCCATGTAGGCGGTGGCGATGCCCGTGACAGCATTGGTGACGCCTGGGCCGGATGTAACCAGCGCCACGCCCACTTCACCGGTGGCGCGGGCGTAACCGTCCGCGGCATGCACCGCCGCCTGCTCGTGACGCACCAGGATGTGCTGGATCGTGTCCTGCTTGTAAAAGGCGTCGTAGATGTGCAGCACCGCCCCACCGGGATAACCCCAGATGTATTTGACCCCTTCGGCTTGGAGCGCCTTGACCAGTATTTCGGCACCCCGCAACTCCGTGTCATGGGCGGTGGCGCCGGGTGCCCGGCCGTCGGGCGCTGCGGCTGATGCCGACGCGAGTTCGGCTTTGGATATTTCCATGATGAACCTTTGTGAATTTCTCTGACGAAAGACCTTGGGTGCCCCTTCGCACACACTTGTGGTGTTGCGTCGGAACTTAAGGTCAAGGCCACAGGCGCATCGAATATTGCACCAGACCTTGACCCGTTTGCCGTTTGAATTGCAGGTGGAATTATCGCACTGCAGCAATCCACCAGCCAAGGGTTCGGAAAATTGCCGTGACCCCGATGCGATAATTTCGCGACATCGGCGGTAGTGACCGGCTATCGCGCCATGAAAATCAGTCGAATACTACGAACCTCGCTGGCCGAAAAACTTGGCAACTGAACAAGAGCTCTCTGATTTCCTGAAAAGCGTCGAGAAACGCGCTTTCAAACGTTCGGTCTACCACGTTCGCAACGAGGAGTCGGCATTGGACATCGTGCAGGACAGCATGATGAAACTGGCCGAGCATTACGGTGACAAGCCAGCATCCGAACTGCCGATGCTGTTTCAAAGGATCCTGGTCAATTGCACCCTTGACTGGTTCAGGCGCAACAAGACCAGGAACGCGTTATTCTCCAATCTGAGTGACTTCGAATCCCCCGGCGAGGACGGGGATTTCGATCTGCTGGAAACTTATTCCGGCCTGGAGGAATCGCAACAGACAGAAAGCGCGGAAGATACGACCCGGCGAGCGCAAATCCTGCGCGGCATCGAAATCGAGATCGAGCAACTGCCCGGACGTCAACGGGAAGCCTTCATGATGCGTTACTGGGAGGAAATGGACGTGGCTGAAACAGCTGCGGCCATGGGCTGTTCGGAAGGCAGTGTCAAAACGCACTGCTCCCGGGCTGTCCAGGCCCTGAGCAAGGCACTTCGGGCAAAGGGAATCACTTTATGACCAATTCGCACCAACATCACGCAGAAATACTTCAGGACCGTTATGGGCTGAAGGTTGCTGCGCGCCTGTCGGCTGGCGCGGCGGAGCTGCCCCACGACATTTCCGAGCGGTTGCGGGTCGTCCGGGCGCAAGCGATAACCAAACGCAAGGTCCACAAGCTCGTCGGCGCGACGTCCGTGGTGGGATCGGGCGGCGCCGTCACCCTCGGTTTCGATGAGGAAGGGCTCGGCTGGTGGGGTCGCATCGCCTCTGCCCTGCCATTGCTCGCGCTGGCGTTCGGTCTGATTGCCATCAATGCGATACAGAACGACAACTTCGCCAACGAATTGGCCGTGGTGGATGTGGCGTTGCTGATCGATGACCTGCCGCCGGCGGCTTACGCCGACCCGGGATTCGTGCAATTCATCAAACGCGGCCCAATCGAGGCGCAATAGGTTTGGTGCGCGGAGTTCGATCAGCACCGATGCGATGGATCGGTCGTACTGGGAGCACGGTCGGGTGGCGGTTCTCGCCACTTCTCTTCGTCTTGACTCTGGCCGCTGCCAGTTCTCCCGCGTGGACCCAATCGCGGGCGCCGCTCGCACCGTCGCCCGCGACTGCGAAGGCGCCCCCTGCGGCGACGAAACCGGACTGGTCCGAATTGACGCCGGCCCAGCAGGCGGCTCTGGGCCCACTTGCGTCGGCCTGGGTCGGAATCAGCGAGGCCCAAAAGCGAAAATGGATCGCACTGTCGCAGAACTATCCCAGTTTGTCACCGACGGAGCGCGAGACCCTGCACGGGCGCATGACAGAGTGGGCGGCGCTCAGTCCGGCACAGCGCAATCAGGCGCGTATCAACTTCACCCAGACCAAAAATCTGTCTGCGGACGAGAAAAAGGCCCAATGGGAGGCGTACCAGGCATTGAGCCCGGACCAGAAACAGCGCCTTGCGGCCGGAGCGCAGCCGAAAGCCGCTGGCGCAGCCCTTGCGGTAACCCCGGTCGCGCCCAATAAGCTCGCGGCGGTGCCGGTCACGCGATCGGAGGCGAGCAACCCTGGCGGCGCAGCATCCCGACCGGCGAGCGGCCGGTCGGTGGCGCCACGCCCCAAGAGCAGCGGCGCGGCGTCAGCGCCGGTGGCGCAGCGCTGACGGGAACTTCTGGTGCCGGCCGGTCCAATTGTTCGCGCCGCCGCGATCGGCAGCGACGGCGTATTTGTGTCTGTCACGCCGCTGGCGCCACCGCTCGCCCGGCGGATGGCCTGCTGGCTGTACGAAGGGATGCTGCTGTTCGGCGTTGTATTCATTGCCGGGTACCTGTTCGGGGCTCTCAGTCAGACACGCAACGCGATGGACAACCGGAATGCGCTGCAGGCGTTCCTGTTCGTGGTTTTCGGGATCTATTTCACCTGGTTCTGGTCCCGCGGACAAACGCTCGCGATGAAGACCTGGAACATCCGGCTCGTCGATGCGCATGGACGGCCAGTCACGCAAGGGCGGGCCTTTGTGCGGTACCTGCTGAGCTGGCTTTGGTTTCTGCCACCAGTCGCAACAATGTCCCGGTTCAATCTGTCTGGCGCTGAGACGCTGGCCGCGGTCGCCGGTTGGGTCATCGTCTGGGCGTTGCTGAGCCGATTTCACCCACAACGCCAATACTGGCATGACGCCTGGGCCGGGACGCGGCTGGTCGCTGCCACCCCCATCGTCCGCTGAACCCGCGGGCCATGGGCTTTTTGCAGCCGGCCCGGGGTTGCGAGCGCCCTGCTGCGCGACAATGGATACATGGCACTCCTGCATCCCGAACCCGCCTCCTCGGGCGACGCCAATCCACAAAAAGCACGCACCGGATTGGACCGGATTTGGCATGCCACCCGGTATTCGATGGCCGGCCTGCAGGCTGGGTGGCGTGAAACCGCGTTCCGCCAGGAAGCACTTGCCGCCGTGCTGCTGGCGCCATTGGCGTTGTGGATTGGTCAAACCTGGGTCGAACGCAGTCTGCTCGCGGGCGCGGTCTTTTTGGTGCTGATCGTCGAATTGCTCAATACCGGCATCGAAACTGCCATCGACCGCGTTGGTCCGGAGTGGCACGACTTGTCCAAACGTGCCAAGGACATCGGCAGTGCGGCCGTGCTGCTGAGCCTGGTGTTATGCGGCGCAATATGGGCTGGTGCACTTTGGCACCGGTTTGTTGCATGAGCGCAGCGGCGTCCAGAGCGAAGCTCCACAGCCTCCAATCATCATGCCATTTCCCCCAAAAATGAAGTTAAAAGGCACACCAGCAAGCGCGGCGTTTTCCGTCTGCGTCTACTGCGGTTCACGCGCTGGCGCGTCGCCCGAATACCGCGCGGCGGCGGTGGCTGTTGGCATCTGGATCGGCCAGCATGGCGGCCAGCTGGTCTATGGCGGTGGCAAGAGCGGTTTGATGGGAGTCCTCGCGGACGCAACACTTCAGGCCGGCGGAACAGCGATCGGAATTATCCCGGCCGCGCTGGTCGAGAAGGAATGCGCACACGACGCCTGCACGGAATTGCATGTCGTTGCCACGATGCACGAACGCAAGCGGATGATGGCCGAGCGCGCCGACGTATTCTTGGCCCTGCCGGGCGGCATCGGAACCTTCGAAGAACTGTTCGAGGTCTGGACCTGGCGCCAACTGGGCTACCACGACAAACCCATCGGGCTCCTGAACGTCGCTGGGTACTACGATCCGCTGCTCGGCTTCCTGCAATCGAGCGTCGACCAGCACTTCATGGACCCGTGGCAGATGGGCCTCATCCGTACCGGCACGGACCCCGCGCGCCTGTTGCCGGAACTGATACAGGCCGCGGGAATCACCCGCCCATCGAAGCTGGATTCGATCTAGTTGCGCCGCAACCCCGGCACCGCCGAGTCAGACTGCGGTCTCGTCCTCTTCGCCGGTACGGATGCGCACCACGCGCTCGACCGAAGTCACGAAGATTTTCCCGTCGCCGATCTTGCCGGTGCGGGCAGCCTTGACGATCGCGTCGACACAACGCTCGACATCGTCGGTCTTCACAACCACCTCGACCTTGACCTTGGGCAGAAAGTCGACCACGTACTCGGCCCCCCGGTACAGCTCCGTGTGGCCTTTCTGGCGCCCGAAACCCTTGACTTCGGTGACGGTCAGACCGGTCACGCCGCACTCGGCCAATGCCTCACGGACTTCTTCGAGCTTGAACGGTTTGACGATGGCGGTGATCTGCTTCATGTTCAGTTTGTCTTTCCAGTTGCGTGCGAACCGCTCGGATGGCGTTCCACGGCACGGTTTTCCGGGAAATCGCTCCCGCACAGGTGCGAAGGATAGCGCCATTCCACGATCGCAGTGCGCGCGGCGCAAGCGGGCCACGCCAAGTCACTGGCGAAATCTGCTTGTGATCGGGTAGCGCCAATCCTTGCCGAAGCTGCGGTGGGTCACGCGTATGCCTATCGGGGCCTGGCGACGCTTGTACTCGTTGATCTTGATCAGTTTGGTCACCCGCTCCACATCGGCGCGGGCAATTCCGCCGGCCACGATCGACTCGATGCTCTCATCGTTCTCCATGTAACTCTCGACGATCGCATCCAGCACTTCGTATGGCGGCAGGCTGTCCTGGTCCTTCTGGTCCGGTCGCAGTTCGGCGCTCGGAGGGCGGGTAATGATCCGCTCGGGGATCGGCGCACTGCCGGTACCGTAGGGATCATGCGCGTTGCGCCAGCGTGCCAGCCTGAACACCGTGGTCTTGGCCAGGTCCTTGATGGCCGCAAAGCCTCCCGCCATGTCGCCATACAGCGTGCAGTATCCGGTCGCGAGTTCGCTTTTGTTGCCTGTGGTCAGCACAATCGCGCCGAACTTGTTGGACAGCGCCATCAGCAGCGTTCCACGGATGCGCGCCTGGATGTTTTCCTCGGTCGCATCCTCAGCCAATCCGGCAAACTCGCCTGCCAGCGAGGCCTTGAAGGCTCCGAACTCCGGCACGATCGAGATTTCGTCATAACGCACGCCCAGGCGCGTCGCCATCTCGCGCGCATCGATCCAGCTGATGTCTGCGGTGTATGGCGACGGCATCATGACCGTACGGATCCGGTCGGGTCCGAGCGCATCGACGGCAATTGCGAGCACCAGCGCGGAATCGATACCCCCGGACAGCCCCAGGATCGCACCTGGAAAGCCGTTCTTTCCCAGGTAGTCACGCACCCCCAGCACCAGCGCATCCCACAAATCGGCGTCCAGGCTGCGTTCCGGCTCGATCGTTGCCGCCAGTTCCACCGAGCGCGCCGTCATCCGGGCTGTCACGACAAACAGCTGCGGCTGGAAACTCAGCGCACGGCCAGCCAGCGCGCCGTCCGCGCCGAGCGCGAACGAATGCCCTTCGAATACCACCTCGTCCTGCCCCCCCACCAGGTGGGCATACACCATGGGCAGGCCACATGCCAGCACACGCTCGCGCATCTTCTGTTCACGTTCATAACCCTTGCCCGCGTGAAACGGCGACGCATTGATCACGGCAAGCAGTTGCGCTCCGGCGTCCCTGGCCAGGCGCGCGGGCTCGTCGAACCAGGCGTCCTCGCAAATCAGCAAGCCGACCCGCAACGCGTCGGCGCCGTCTCCCGCCTCGAAAACGCACACACTCGTGCCTGGCGTGAAGTAGCGCCGCTCGTCAAAAACCTGGTAGTTTGGCAACTCGCGCTTGGCATAGGTCTGCAGCACACGCCCCTCCCTGATCACGCTGGCCGCGTTGAATCGGCTTTGGACCGCGACCGACCTGGTGCGGCTGTCACCACCGATCGGGTGGCCGACCACGACCGTCATGCCCTTTAACGCCGCCAGCGCGCGGACCACTGTTTCCACGGCATCATCACAGGCCGAGATGAAAGCGGGACGCAGGAACAGGTCTTCCGCCGCGTAACCGCAGATCGACAGTTCCGGGGTCAACATCAGCCGCGCGCCATCTTCGTAGGCTCGGCGGGCTGCGGCAATAATCATCTGCGCATTACCGTCCAGGTCGCCAACGTGCAGGTTAAGCTGGGCCACACAGATCTTGAGATTCATGACAACACAATTTGCCGTTAGGGTTGAGACGGCCATCGCCGGCGAAAAAAGTGCACATCGAGGTGCGCTGGCGCAGCGCGAGCGGGGCCTGGCGTGAGTCACGCAGATTATGTCATCGAGGTCGTGAATTCACCTCTGGACATCGACGCGGCCGACTGGAACCAGCTGCTTGCGCTGCAGCACGACGCCAGCCCGTTCATGCGCCACGAGTACCTCGCCGCCATGCACGAGAGCCGCAGCGCCGTGCCCAAGACCGGCTGGACGCCGCGCTTCGTCACGCTTTGGCGCCCGAACACCGCGTCCGGCGGTGGACGCGAACTGTGGGGCGCCTGTGCGCTGTACCTGAAGGACCACTCCTACGGTGAATATGTCTTCGACCATGCGTGGGCCAATGCCTACCACCAGCACGGCTTGCCGTACTATCCAAAAGCGCTGGTCGCGCCGCCGTTCACACCGGTGCCGGGCGCGCGACTGCTCGCGCGCGACGAGCCAACACGCCGGGCGCTGGCCACAGCGCTTACGCAATGGTGCATGCAGGCCGGTCTGTCGTCCCTGCATGTGCTGTTCGCCAGCGAAGCGGACGTGGCCGCATGTGCCGCCGTCGGCATGATGCTGCGCCACAACGTCCAGTTCCACTGGACCAACCGGGTGCCCGGCTACGGGGATTTCGATGATTTCCTGGACTCGCTGAGCCAGGACAAGCGCAAGAAGATCCGCCAGGAGCGGCGCAAGGTAGCTCAGGCGGGCGTCACGTTCCACGCGTCGGTCGGCGACGGCATCAGCGCAGCCGAATGGGATTTCGTCTACCGCTGTTACGAGCGGACCTACTACGAACACGGCAACGCGCCGTACCTCAGCCGCGATTTCTTCCATCGGATGGCGCGCGACATGGCGAACAACTGGTTGCTGTTCGTGGGCGAACGGGCGGGTCGACCGATCGCGGCCAGCCTGATCGTTCTCAATGACCCGGGCGCCGACGCGGCGGCCGCGCGGGTCGCCTATGGGCGTTATTGGGGCGCGCTCGAGCGCGTCGACTGCCTGCACTTCGAGGCCTGTTATTACCAGCCACTGCAATGGTGCATCGCGCACGGCTACCAGCGCTTCGAAGGCGGCGCCCAGGGTGAACACAAGATGGCGCGTGCGCTGCTGCCGGTGAAGACAACCAGCGCCCATTGGCTGGCGCACCCGTCGTTCGCCGACGCGGTGGAAAAATTCCTTCGGCGCGAAGGCGACGGCATAAACAACTACATGGAACAACTGGAGCAGCGCAACCCGTTCAAGGTCGCGCCGGGGTGAGGCGCTGCCGAGGCGGTAACTACTGCGTCTTCGCCTTCTGGGCTGCGAGCAGGCGCTGCGTGTCCACCTTGCGGTCTTCGTTGACGCGGCCCACGGTCGCCCGGCTCCCCATGGCGCGCACATAGTCCTTTACCGGCATCGCCGCCAGCAGGTCTTCGCCGTAGATGAGTTTGGACGCACCCGCGACGATTGGCAAATGCACGATCGCCGCACAATCCGCCAGGGTGAACTGGTCGCCCGCCACATACGGAGAAAAACGGGCGATCCTGGAAAATGCCGCGGCGCCGCGCGTGAGCAGCACACGCGTCCGATCCTTGGTCAGATCGCTGACCTTGCCACCAAAAAAGGCCTCCGGGTACAACTCCCGCGCGACCAGTTCCAGGTGCAACTCGATGTACACCACCAATTCGCGCACTTTGGCCGCGGCAAAGGCATCCGCCGGCAGGAGCGGATGCTGCGGATAAACCGCCTCGATGTATTCAGCACAAGCCATGGATTCCGATATACAGCCATGGTCGGTCTCGAGGAAGGGTACCTTGCCCATCGGCGAGCGCTCAAGCAGGCGGGGCTCCGACGTGCCGGTGGAAACCAGCTCCTCCTCGAACGGCACGTCTTTCTCAAGCAACTGCAGCTTGATCTGGTTGTAGTAATTGCTGGCCGAGAAGCCGCAGAGTTTGAGCGTCATGGAGGGTCCCCGCGTCATGGTGGATGGTGGAAATGGCGAGCGGCAATTATGCAAAGGCGCGCCAGTTGCCCCGAGTCGCTGGCGCGACTCGAAAATGCACCAAAGTGGCCGAGCACGTGTGGGTGCGACGAACCGCTGCCTAGAATGCGGACAGATTTTTGGAAAAGGAGTGCCATGACGATCCGCCACCCGAGCCGCCGCGTCTTCCTGGCCGCATCCGCCACCGCGGTAGCGGCCGTAGGCTTTCCCGGCCTGGTATGTGCGCAGGCCTTTCCGGCACGCCCGATCAAATACGTCTGTCCTTGGCCGGCCGGCGGCTCGACCGACGTGGTCATGCGCGCGATTGCCGAAAGCGCTGGAAAAGCGCTCGGACAAGCCATCGTCATCGAGAACAAGCCCGGCGCCGGCGGCATGCTGGGCGCCAACGAACTGGTCAATGCCAAGCCCGACGGGTACACGCTGGCGCAGTTGCCACACGGGGTGTTCCGCTTTCCGCACATGCAGAAGACCCAGTTCGACACGCTCAAGGACTTCACCTGGATCGCGTGCCTCACCGGTTACACGTTTGGCTTGGTAGTGCCGGCCGACTCGCCGCTCAAGAACATCAAGGATCTGGTGGCGTTTGCGAAGGCCAACCCGGAAAAACTCACCTATGGCTCGACCGGCGCTGGCACCAGCCCCCATCTGGCGGTAGAGGAGTTCGCGCAACGCGCCGGGATCAAACTGACGCACGTTCCTTTCAAGGGCAATGCCGACAATATGCAGGCGGTCTTGGGCGGCCACATCATGGCCGCCAGCGATGCCACTGGCTGGGGTCCGCATGTGGACGCGGGCAAGCTGCGCCTGCTGGCCACCTATGGCAGCAAACGCACCAAACGCTGGCCCAACGTACCGACCCTCGATGAGTTGGGTTACCAGACCGTGTCCGACTCGCCGTTCGGTGTCTGTGGCCCCAGGAACATGGATCCGGCGGTCGTCAGGACGCTGCACGATGCGTTCCGCAAGACTCTGGAAGACCCGGCTGTGCTGGGCGTGTTCGACAAATACGACCAGTCCGTCATCTACATGAACACCGACGCGTACACCAGGTTCGCGCGCGACAGCTTCGCGTCCGAAAAGGGGACGATCGAGCGCCTGGGCCTCGCGAACAAGGGCAGCTAGCGGTGGCTGGCAAGTCGAGTTCCGACGAACATCCGGCGCCCAGTGCCTGGCTGCTGGCCATGGAATTCCGGGCGCCATGGGAGTTCGGGGCGATCCTTCCGGCGTGGTTCACGCTGCAACGCGCGCCTACCGGAGATGGCCACTCGGTGATCGTCTTCCCGGGCCTGTCGGCCAGCGACGTGTCGACTGTGCCATTGCGCAGCTACCTCGAGCGCCTGGGTTACGGCGTGTCAGGCTGGAACCAGGGATTCAACTTCGGGCCGCGTGCGGGCGTGCTCAAGACCGCCAAGTGGCAGATCGAGCAAGCCGTTGCCGCCACCGGCCGGCGCGTGAGCCTGATCGGCTGGAGCCTGGGTGGCATCTACGCCAGGGAACTGGCCAAGGAAATGCCGGACCACGTGCGCAGCGTCATCACCCTGGGCACGCCGTTTGCCGGCTCCCACAGAAGCACCAACGCCTGGCGCGTCTACGAACTCACGAGCGGACGCGACATCGCGCACGAGACCGCCCGCTACGATCTGCCGCGGGCCCCTTCCGCGCCCACGACCTCGGTTTTTTCCCGTACCGATGGCATCGTAGCGTGGCAGGCCAGCATTCAGGCGCCATGCAAGGACAACCCGCTGACCGAGAATATCGAAGTGGTCGCCAGCCATGTCGGCCTCGGGTTGAACCCGAGCGCGTGGTGGGCGGTGGCGGACCGCCTGGCGCAGCCCGAAGGGCAGTGGCGGCGCTTCGAGCGCAAGCCCGGGCTGCATGGCGTGATCTTTCCGGATCCACACCGCTGATCCGGGGCGGGTGGTTCAGGCGTGTTGCCGGTTGTAGCTGGCAATGCCGTCCATGATCTCCTTGCGCGCCGAGTCAGCACCTTCCCAGCCGACGATCTTGACCCACTTGCCCACCTCGAGATCCTTGTAGTGCTCGAAAAAGTGCGCAATCGTCTTGAGTCGAAGCGGATTCAGGTCTTCGGGCTTTTGCCATTGGCTGTAGATCGACAGGATCTTGTCCACTGGCACCGCGAGAACCTTGCCGTCTTCCCCGGCTTCGTCCTGCATCTTCAAGATGCCGATCGGCCGGCACGTGACGACGACGCCCGGAATCAGCGGTACCGGCGTGATCACGAGCACATCGACAGGATCCCCGTCGCCGCTGATGGTTTTCGGGACATAGCCGTAGTTGGTCGGGTAATGCATCGAGGTGCTCATGAAGCGGTCCACAAAGATCGCGCCGGATGCCTTGTCCACCTCGTATTTCACCGGGTCGGCGTTCATCGGTATCTCGATGATCACGTTGAACGCATCTGGCACATTGCTTCCAGGGGTGACTTTGTCCAGGGACATGGTGGGGGAGCTCCGCTTGTTGCAGGGTTGAGAGGCAGGTCGGTATTAACCCTGATTTTACTGACGCCCCACTTGCACCCTCCGAAAAGCCTGGATTTTGCAGTTACAGTTCCGGCGTTGGCCAATCGTCTCCTGACCGGGACGCACGAGGAAGCAACGCAGCGGGGGCTCCGCATGCGTTGTGCCCCCTTAAGCGAAACCGAAGTCCTCGGACTTTGCGGTGCAGACCGCCGCCCCGACCCGGGCGCGCCCTGCTCCCAATTGATTAGGAGTGATGACTATGACGGGCAACTCGGTGCTACTACTGGCACTCGTTTGCGGGTTCATTGCCGTGGGATACGGTTTTTGGGCACGCAGTTGGATTCTTTCCCAGGACGCGGGCAATTCGCGCATGCAGGAGATCGCGGCCGCGATCCAGACCGGTGCGGCCGCCTACCTGGCGCGCCAGTACAAGACCATCGCCATGGTGGGCGTGGTCCTGACGATACTGATCGGCATCTTTCTTGACCCGCTGAGTGCGATCGGGTTCGTGATCGGGGCGGTCCTGTCGGGCGCATGCGGCTTCATCGGCATGAACGTTTCGGTGCGTGCCAATGTCCGGACGGCGCAGGCGGCGACCAGGGGCATCGGCCCGGCGCTGGATGTGGCATTCCGCGGTGGCGCGATCACCGGCATGCTGGTGGTCGGTCTGGGCCTGCTGGGCGTGACGGCGTTCTACTGGTACCTGGTGCCCGATGGCGCGCCGACCGCGGCCAGGCTCAACCCCTTGATCGGCTTCGCGTTCGGCTCTTCGCTGATCTCGATCTTCGCGCGGCTCGGGGGCGGCATATTCACCAAGGGTGCCGACGTCGGCGCCGACCTGGTCGGAAAAGTCGAGGCCGGCATCCCCGAGGACGACCCACGCAACCCGGCCGTGATCGCCGACAACGTGGGTGACAACGTGGGTGACTGCGCCGGCATGGCCGCCGACCTGTTCGAAACCTATGCCGTGACCCTGATCGCCACCATGGTGCTGGGCGCGCTGCTGGTCGCCGGTGGCGGGAGCAGCACCGTGATCTATCCGCTGGCGCTGGGCGCCGTGTCAATCGTGGCATCGATCATCGGCTGCTTCTTCGTCAAGGCGTCGCCCGGCATGAAGAACGTGATGCCGGCCCTGTACAAGGGCCTCGCGGTAGCCGGCATCCTGTCGCTGATCGCGTTCTATTTCGTGACGCAGTCGCTCATTGCCGACAACGCCCTGGGCGGCACCGGCGCTCCGATGCGGCTGTTTGGCGCCTGCGCCGTGGGCCTGGTGCTGACCGCTGCACTGGTCTGGATCACCGAGTACTACACCGGTACACAATACGGCCCGGTCCAGCATATCGCGCAGGCGTCGACCACCGGCCACGGCACCAACATCATCGCGGGCCTCGGCGTCTCGATGCGTTCCACCGCGTGGCCGGTGATTTTTGTCTGTGTGGCGATCTGGGTGGCGTTCAAGATGGCGGGGCTGTACGGCATCGCGATCGCCGCCACATCGATGCTGAGCATGGCCGGCATCGTGGTCGCGCTCGACGCCTATGGCCCCATCACCGACAACGCCGGCGGCATCGCCGAAATGTCCGAGATGCCCAAAAGCGTGCGCGACATCACCGACCCGCTGGACGCCGTCGGCAACACCACCAAGGCCGTCACCAAGGGTTATGCCATCGGCTCCGCCGGTCTGGCGGCGCTGGTCCTGTTCGCCGACTACACCCACAAGCTGGAAGCCTACGGCAAGGTGATCAGTTTCGACCTGAGCGATCCGATGGTGATCATCGGCCTGTTCATCGGCGGCCTGATCCCCTACCTGTTCGGCGCGATGGCGATGGAAGCCGTGGGCCGCGCTGCCGGCTCCGTGGTGGTCGAAGTGCGACGCCAGTTCCGCGAGATCAAGGGCATCATGGAAGGCACGGCGAAGCCCGAGTACGGCCGGGCGGTGGACATGCTGACGACCGCGGCGATCAAGGAAATGATGATCCCGTCGCTGCTGCCGGTGGTGGTGCCGATTCTGGTGGGGCTGTTGCTTGGACCGGCGGCCCTGGGCGGCTTGCTGATGGGAACCATCGTGACCGGCCTGTTCGTCGCCATTTCCATGTGCACCGGCGGCGGTGCCTGGGACAACGCCAAGAAGTACATCGAAGACGGGCACCATGGCGGCAAGGGCTCGGAAACGCACAAGGCCGCCGTCACCGGCGACACCGTGGGTGATCCGTACAAGGACACGGCTGGCCCGGCAATCAATCCGCTGATCAAGATCATCAACATCGTGGCGCTGCTGATCGTTCCATTGGTGATGCAGATCCACGGGTCCAAGGTGGCGGCGGCCGAGCCACCGGCCACGGCTCCGGCGGCGATGACAGCACCCGCGGCGGTGGCTCCGGCCAGCGCAGCCTCGCAGTGACAGTGCGGATGACCCGCGGCGCCTGAGCCAGCGGGCAGCGCCGGTCCTCGCCATGGCCCGCCCCCGCGGGCCACTTTTCATGGCTCGATTGGCCTGGCGCAGCCGCAGATCGGCACGGGCTGAGCGAAAATGGCGGCATGCAACTCAACTACATCGCCAACGCATCACGCCCCTCGTCCAGCGGGCGCGTGATTCCTGTCATCGACCCCTCGCACGGGCAGCCGTTCGACGAAATTCAACGCAGCAATGCGGCCGACATCGACACGGCAGTCGGCGCGGCGCGCCAATGCATGGATGCGGTCTGGGGAAAATTCAGCGCGACCGAACGCGGTCGCCTGTTGATGCGGTTGTCACAAAAGGTGACTGAACATGCCGAGGAACTGGCGCAGATCGAGATGCGCGATTGCGGCAAACCAGCCAAACAGGCCCGCGCCGACGCCGCGGCACTGGCGCGTTATTTCGAGTTTTATGCCGGCAGCTGCGACAAGCTGCATGGCGAGACCATCCCGTACCAGGACGGCTACAGTGTTTTCACCTGGCGCGAACCGCATGGTGTGACCGGGCACATCATTCCGTGGAACTACCCGATGCAGATCTTCGGGCGCAGCGTGGGCGGCGCGTTGGCCGGTGGCAACGTGTGTGTCGTCAAGCCGGCCGAGGACGCCTGCCTGTCGCTCCTTCGGGTGGCGCAACTGGCGGCGGAGGCCGGTTTCCCCGCCGGTGCGATCAACATCGTGACCGGCTACGGACACGAGGTCGGCGACGCGCTGGCGCGCCATGCCGGCATCGACCACATCAGCTTCACCGGCAGCCCCAAGGTCGGCACCCTGATACAGCAGGTAGCGGCCGAGCGCCACTGCCCGGTGACGCTCGAACTTGGCGGCAAGAGTCCGCAAATCGTGTTCGCCGATGCCGACCTGGACGCGGTCATACCGGCAGTCATCAACGCCATCGTGCAAAACGCCGGCCAGACCTGCTCGGCCGGTTCGCGGCTGCTGGTGGACCAGGCGATTTACGAGCCGTTGTTGCAGCGCCTGGGCGCCGCGTTCACCCAGCTGCGTGTCGGCCCGGCGGCGATGGACCTCGACCTGGGCCCGCTGATCCGGCAGAGCCAGCAGCAACGCGTGTGGGATTTCCTGAGTGATGCGCAGGTCGCCGGCATTCCCATGGTGGCTCAGGGGCAGATCGTCGACGATGCACCGGACAGCGGCTTCTATCAGGCGCCGACCCTGCTGCGCGACGTGCCCGTCATGCACCGGTTGGCGCAGGAAGAGGTGTTCGGCCCGGTGCTGGCGGCGATGGCCTTTGTCGATGAGGACCATGCGGTCGAACTGGCCAACGCCACGCAGTTCGGACTGGTCGCGGGCGTCTGGACACGCGACGGCGCGCGCCAGTTCCGGATGGCCAAACGCGTGCGCAGCGGCCAGGTGTTCATCAACAACTACGGCGCCGGTGGTGGCGTCGAGTTGCCATTCGGCGGCGTCAAGTCGTCTGGCCACGGACGAGAAAAGGGCTTCGAAGCCCTGTACGGTTTCACGACGCTCAAGACCGTCGCCATTCGACACGGGTAGCCGGGGCATGCCGGCCGGCGGCAATCAACAACAGCGAAGGAAAAGCAGCATGCGTGTTCAAGGCAAGTCGATCATCGTGACCGGTTCCGGCAGCGGCATCGGCGCGGGTATTGCCCAGCGACTGGCGGCCGAGGGCGCCAGCGTGGTCGTGAACGACATCAACGCCGCGATGGGTCAAGCCGTTGCCGCGGGAATCCGGGCGTCTGGCGGCAACGCCGTGTTTTTTGCCGCCGACGTCACCCGCAGCGCCGACATGAAGGCACTGGTGGACGCCACGGTGCAGCAGTTCGGCCGGCTCGATGTGATGGTCAACAACGCCGGCTGGACCCACCGCAACCGCCCGGCACTGGAAGTCGGCGAGGACGAATTCGACAAGTGCTTCGCAGTCAACGTCAAGAGCCTGTACCTGGCCACGGTGCATGCAACGCCGGTCTTCAGAGCCCAGGGTGGCGGCAGCTTCATCACGATCGCGTCCACCGCCGGATTGCGGCCGCGCCCCGGGCTGACCTGGTACAACGCCTCCAAGGGCGCGGCAATCACCTTGTCCAAGTCGCTCGCCGCCGAACTCGGCCCGGACAACATCCGCGTGAACTGCATCAACCCGGTGTTCAACCCCGACACCGGGCTGTCGGCGGAGTTTGCCGGCGGTCCGCTGGACGAGGCCCGGCGCGCCAAGTTCCTCGCGACGATTCCGCTCGGGCGATTCTCGACCGCGCTCGATGTCGCCAATGCGGCGCTGTACCTGTCCAGCGATGAAGCCGCGTTCATCAGCGGCGTGTGTATCGAAGTCGATGGCGCACGTTGTGTTTGACTGCGCCGGCGCCGGTGCCTTTGCCCCGGGGCTGTCGCAACGCGCCGCCATTGCGGCAAAATCAAGCCATGTCTGAACGCGTGATTCCCCTGGTCGATCAACGCAACTCCGCCTGGCGGCCAGTCGTGCCGATCGCGACAATACCGGCCACCGGAATACTGACGGACACCTTGCGCCGCCCTCTGCGCGACCTGCGTATCAGCGTCACCGACCGGTGCAATTTTCGCTGCAGCTATTGCATGCCCAAAGAGGTGTACGACAAGGACCACACCTACCTGCCACATGCTGCGCTGTTGAGCTTCGAGGAAATCACGCGCCTGGCACGCCTGTTCGTGGCGCACGGTGTGGGCAAGATCCGGCTCACCGGTGGCGAGCCGCTGCTGCGCAAGAATATCGAGGTCCTGATCGGGCAGTTGGCGGCGTTGCGGACTGTCGATGGCCGCCCGCTGGACATCACCCTGACCACCAACGGCTCCCTGCTCGCGCGCAAGGCCCGGACCTTGAAGGACGCCGGGCTGCAACGCGTCACGGTGAGCCTGGACGGGCTCGATGACGCCGTCTTTCGCAGCATGAACGACGTCGACTTCCCGGTTGCCGAAGTGCTGGCCGGCATCGACGCGGCGCGGGACGCGGGCCTGGGGCCGATCAAGGTCAACATGGTGGTCAAGCGCGGAACCAATGAACACGAAATCCTGCCGATGGCGCGCCATTTCCGTGGCACCGGGATCGTGTTGCGCTTCATCGAATACATGGACGTCGGGGCCACCAATGGATGGCGCATGGACGAGGTCATGCCGTCGGCCGAAGTCGTCCGCATGGTCCACGAGGAACTGCCGCTGGTGCAACTCGATCCGGCCAATCCGGGTGAAACCGCCGAGCGCTGGGGATACGCCGGCACGACCGGGCGGTTCCAGCCGGACCTCGGTGAGATCGGTGTCATCAGCAGCGTGACGCAGGCGTTTTGCCACGATTGCAACCGCGCCCGCCTGTCGACCGAAGGCAAGCTCTACCTGTGCCTGTTTGCATCGCAGGGGCATGACCTGCGCAGCCTGTTGCGCTCGGGCGCCAGCGATGACGCGATTTCGTCCGCGATCGGCCATATCTGGAGCGGGCGCAGCGACCGCTACTCCGAACTGCGCGGCACCCTGGCCGGCACGGGCGCGCCCCGGGTCGAGATGAGTTACATCGGCGGTTGAGCAGCATGCCCGCCATTGCACCCTGCCCGCGGTTGTCCGGCCTGAAGGTCGGCATCGACCTGTTGCCGCATGGCGACCAGCCCGGGGCGCGGCCGCCATGAGCCAGTCGATCGACCAGATCGCCGCGCAATTGCAGGGTTACGATCCGCAGGCCTTGAGCGCCCAGGACGTGAACCTGTTCCTGGCGCGCCTGGTCGAGCCGGTCGTACAGACCGAAGAGGTCGGTATCTTCGATGCGCTGGGACGCGTGCTGGCACACGACCTGGTGTCGCCGATCAGCGTGCCGCCACACGACAACTCGGCCATGGACGGCTTCGCCTTCGATGGTGCGGCATTGGCCGGCACCGGGCCGCTGGTGCTCAAGGTCGTCGGTACGGCGCTCGCCGGCCAGGCCTGGCAGGGCCGGGCCGGCGTCGGCGACGCGGTGAAGATCATGACCGGCGCTGTCATGCCTGAGGGCCTGGACACCGTGGTGCCGCAGGAGCTGGCGCGCCAGCAGGGCGACGCGATCACGATCGCAGCCGGGTCGCTGGCGCATGGCGACAACCGCCGCAAGCTGGGTGAAGACCTGCACGCAGGCCAGCCCGCGCTGCGCGGTGGTGATCTGCTCGGTCCGGCCGGCCTGGGCCTGGTGGCCAGCCTCGGGGTTGGCCGGGTCACGGTCTGGCGCAAGCTCCGGGTCGCCTATTTTTCGACCGGCAACGAGATCCTGAGCCTGGGTGAGGCGCCGCGCGAGGGCGCGGTGTACGACAGCAACCGTTACACGGCGTTCGGCCTGCTGAGCCGCCTGGGCGTTCAGGTCATCGACATGGGCGTGGTGCGCGACGACCCGGCCGAACTCGAAGCGGCGTTCGTTGCTGCCGCGAAAAATGCCGACGCGATCATCACCAGCGGCGGTGTCAGTGTCGGCGAGGCTGACTACACCAAGGCCATGATGAAGAAATTGTCGATCGACGGCGGTGGCGTGGCATTCTGGCGCATCGCGATGCGCCCCGGCCGGCCGATGGCGGTGGGGCGCATCGCCGCCGATACGGCGGGCGGCAGGCACTCTGCGGTGCTGTTCGGGCTGCCGGGCAACCCGGTAGCCGTCATGGTCACCTTCCTCGCATTCGTGCGCCCGGCGCTGCTGCAGATGATGGGCTGCAGCAGCCAGGCCACGCCTATGCTGCGAGCGCACAGCATGGAGCCGATACGCAAGAAGCCCGGGCGCACCGAGTACCAGCGCGCCATCCTCGAACTCAAGAATGGCGAAATGACCGTGCGCACCACCGGCCAGCAGGGCTCGGGCGTGCTGCGCTCGATGAGCGAAGCCAATTGCTTTGTCGTGCGGGGGCATGAGACGGGCAGCGTAAGTCCCGGCGATCCGGTCGACGTGATGGTATTCGCGGGACTTGTTTGACGCCGGGCGATCGCGCCGCATGCACGGCGGCCGGCGCGACAAGCGGCTGGCACGCGTCGCTGGCATTGGGCTTCGACAACACCGAAGGCA
>JANMYG010000102.1:0-2429 GCA_031381865.1 Betaproteobacteria bacterium
GGCCTCCAGCTTGGCGCCGGCCATGAAGTGCAGCAGCTCCAGCGTGAAGAAGAGCGCCACCACCAGGATCACCAGCACGTCCAGCAGCATGTCGATGACGATGGCGTCGACGAAGTCGGCATCCAGCCCCAGATGCAACAGGCCCAGCCACTGCCCGTCCGCGGCCACGATGGGCAGCGAGACGATGTACTGGCCGGCCACCAGCGCGGCCGGTTGAATGACGTCGGGCATCTCCAGCTTGGCCAGCACCTCGCGCTTGCGGAAGTGCTCCAGCGCGCCCTGAGGGAGCTTGAGGTACGAGTGGATCAGCGCACCCTGGGCGTCGGTGATGGCGAAAGAGGCGATCTCGGGAATGGTCTTGCGCACCTCCTCGAACACCTGCTCGATGCCGAACAGCTCCTTCAGGGGCACGTTGTTGTCGTGGGCCTTGAGCATCAGCGAGCGGATGGTCGCACCCACGGTGGCGGCCTTGCGCCCCAGTTCCGGCGCCAGCGCTTGCTCGAAAGCGTGGTGCGACAGCGCCGCGGTGGCGGCCAGCGCCAGCATCACGACGACCATGATCGCGCCGGCCAGGCGCAGGTAGATGCGCCGCAGGTAGGTGTCGCTCACGGCCGACCTCCGCGCTGAAGTTGCCCGCGCAGGTCCACCAAGGCGGCCTCGGCACTGCGCGTGGTCTCGACGAAGCGCTTGAGGGCATGCGCAAACGACCCGGCTTTGCCCGCCGCCGCGGCGCGCGACGGGTCGCCGCTGCGCAACGCGGCCTCGAGCCGGCTCGCGTCGCGCCCCAGACTGTTCATGACCGCCAACACGGCCGCCGAGGCCAGCAATGCAGCGGCCACGAAGATCGCCAGCGTGTACAGCGTCAGCTGCCGCGCAACCGCCATCGCGTTGTCTTGAACGCGGTCGTGGGCGAAGCGCATCGCCACAAAACCAACGGTGACGCCGAACTGGGTCTGTATGGCCTGGCCGACCGCGGCGTCGTGCGAGTCGCGCACGATCCAGCTGTAGTCGGCGGGTTTGGTGGTCTCCAGTTTCCAGCTCGCCGGCACCTGGCGGTTGTTGCGCATCTGGTCGGTGCTGTACAGCGTCTTGCCGCTGGCGTCGAAGATGTCGATGCCCTGGATCAGGTCGTCGGTGGCACGCAGGCGCTGCAGCGTCGCCGGCAAGGTGCCCAGATCCGAGAACTGCAGCCCCAACGCCATCGAGGACTGGATGCTGTTCTCTATCTGCTGGCCGGTGAAGGTCAGGCGCGCGCTGACCAGGCGCTCGGCCACCGCGCGGTACTTGAAGTAGTTGAGCAGCCCTGCCATGCCCACGGCGAAGCCAGTGACGATGACGGCGATCTGGATCATCCGGCGCTTGTTGCTGTTCATGGGGGCGTTTCTCCTGGGGAAGCGTTCGATGCCGCCCCGATGGGTTTATTTCGGCACAACCCGTGGTGACTTGAGGGGTGTCACATCTTTTTCCTCAAGCAGACCCTGGTTCTGCCGATACACCCAGGAGAGCCGGGAACCCCGGACCACGAACCTCCCACCACCCGTCCGACCACCGTCTGCCCGCTGACCCATGCCATGTCCACCCGCAAAGCCCAGCTCCACGCCGTCGATCGCAACGCCCTGACCGGCGACACCGTGCCCGCCGAACTGTTCGACGTCGCCTGGGAACCCCACCGTCAGCCGAGGCGCCTCGTTGTCGAAGACTGGAAGCAGTACATGGCCGTGGCAAGCCAGGTCGTCGGCCGCTTCCATGGCCAGTTCGTGCAGCGCCACTTCGACTACCTGCACCCGACCACGCTGCAGCCGGCGACACCACGGCGCCTGAAGCGCGAGTACCCCGTCAGCGTGGCCTACAACGAATGGGGCCGGGCCGACGCGCCGCTGCTGGTGTGCTGCGGCGGCGTGGCCAATGTGGCCACCCGTTTCAATTACCTCGCCTCCGACCTGGCGCGGGACTTCCGCGTCGTCTGCATGGACTGGCTGGGTCGCGGCCGTTCCGGCTGGCTGGCCGCCCAGGAAGACTATTCGTTGCGCACCTACGCCGAGCAGTTGCGCCAGTTCATCGTGCACCTGGGAGGCGGCCCGTTGACAGTGCTGGGCTCCTCGCTCGGCGGCAGCGCGGCCATCGAACTGATCGCGCGCCACCCCGGGCTGGTCAACCGCCTCATCCTAAACGACGTCGGGCCGCAGATTCCGGGGCGTCGGCGCCGCCGACGGGCGCAGACCATCGCCCGCCACTACGTCTTCCGCGACCCGGGTGACCTGCTGCGCAAGTTGGGCGCCTCGGCCAAGAACGACGGGCCCGTGAGCGACGACATCCGCTTCAATCTCACGTTCCACCAGACCAAGTGGTCTGACGAGGAAGGCGGGCGCGTGTACCGCCACGACGTGCGGGCGCTGCAGGCCTACCGCCACGACTCGCAACACAGCCTG
>JANMYG010000112.1:0-5525 GCA_031381865.1 Betaproteobacteria bacterium
CCGGCTTCCATGCCCTGCATCGCGAACTCGGCGATCAGGATCGCGTTCTTGGCCGCCAGCCCGATCAGCACCACCAGCCCGATCTGGAAATAGATGTCGTTTTCCATCCCGCGCAGGAACACGAAGCCCAGCGCGCCGAGCAGGGCGAACGGCACCGCCAGCACGACCGCCAGCGGTACGCCCCAGCGTTCGTACAACGCGGCCAGGATCAGGTAGACCATCACCAGCGCAAAACCGAAGGCGAAGATCGACGCGCTGCCGGTGCGTTTTTCCTGGAACGCCTGGCCGGTCCATTCGATGCCGTAACCAGGCGGCAGCGTATCGCGCGCCACCTGCTCGACCGCCGCGATCGCCTCGCCGGAGCTGAACCCCGGCTTGGCGCCGCCCAGCACCTTGGCCGCGATGTAGCTGTTGTAGCGCTCGATCTGTTCCGGGCCGATGATGTCGGTGACCGTGATCAGCGCCTTGAGCGGCACCATCTGCGCCGTGGTCGTGGAGCGCACGTGGATGCGGCCCAGGTCCTCCGCCCGCGCGCGGTACGGCGCGTCGGCCTGCATGGTGACGCGGTAGGTGCGCCCGGCCTGGTTGAAGTCGTTGACGTACAGCGAACCCATCTGCGCCTGCAGCGCGGCGAACACGTCGCCCACCGGCACCCCCAGCGCGAGCGCCTTCTCGCGGTCCACGTCGACCCGCAGTTGCGGCACGGTCGGGCGGAAGAAGCTCTGCGCCGGCGCGAGCTCGGGCCGCTGCGCCAGCGCCGCCATGAACACCTGCGTCACCTGCGCCAGGCGCTGCGGGTCGGCGTCGCCGCGGCCCTGCACATACACCTCGAAGCCGCCGGCCTGGCCCAGGCCCAGGATCGGCGGCGGATTGAACGCGAACGCCACGCCGTCGCCCAGCGCCGTGAAACCGATGCCGCTGACCTGCTGTGCCAGCTCCGTCGAGCTCTGGCGGCGCTCCTGCCAGGCCTTCATGGGGATGAAGATGGTGGCCGCGCTGCTCTTGCTGCCGCCGCCGATCAGGTCGAAGCCGTTGACGATGAACACGTTCGAGATCGCCTGGTTGTCCTTGAGCATCAGGCGCAATTGCTCGGTGGTGCGGCTGGTGCGCTCGAGCGTGGCGCCGTCGGGCAGTTGCGCTGCGGCGATGATGAAGCCCTGGTCCTCGGAGGGCACGAAACTGGTCGGAATACGCGCCAGCAACACCGCTACACCAACCAGCACCAGCGCGAACAACCCGAGCGCCACCAGGCGGTGCCACAACGCCAGGTGGACCGCGCCCAGGAAATGCCGCGTGATCCAGCCGAAGGCCCGGTTGAAGGGCTTGAACAGGCGCTCCCCGACCGGGCTGTGCCCGGGCTTGAGCAGCACCGCGCACAAGGCGGGTGTGAGCGTGAGCGCCACCACGCCCGACAGGACGACGGCGATCGTCACCGTGACCGCGAACTGCCGGTACAGCTGGCCCGCGATGCCGCCCAGGAAGGCCACCGGGATGAACACCGCGCACAACACCAGCACGATGCCGATCACCGCGCCTTGCACCTCGCGCATGGCTTCGATCGCCGCGTCGAACGGCGCCATGTGCTGCTCGCGCATCAGGCGCTCGACGTTCTCCAGCACCACGATCGCGTCGTCCACCACGATGCCGATGGCCAGCACCATGGCGAACAGGGTCAGCGTGTTGATCGAGAAACCGAACAGGTACAGGCCGGCGAAGGTGCCGATCAGCGACACCGGCACCGCGAGCATCGGGATCAGCGTGGCGCGCCAGGTCTGCAGGAACACGAACACCACCGCCAGCACGATCAGCGCGGCCTCGACGATGGTGGTCAGCACCTCCTTGATCGACGCCGAGACAAACAGCGTCGTGTCGTAGGGGATCAGGTAGTCAACCCCGCCCGGAAAACGCTCGCGCTTGAGTTCGGCCATCTTCGACTTCACCGCGGCGGCCACGTCGAGCGCGTTCGCGCCCGACGCCAGCAACACCGCCAGGGCCAGCGCCGGCTGGCCATTGACGCTGTTGCTGGCGTCGTAACTCTGCGCGCCGAGCTCGACCCGCGCGACATCCTTGAGCCGCAACACGCCGGCCGGACCACCCGAACGCAGCACGATGTCGCCGAAGGCCTCGGCCTCGACCAGGCGCCCGCGCGCGGTCACGGTGTACTCGAGCTGCTGCCCGGGCAGCGAGGGCGCGGCGCCGATCTTGCCGGCCGCGAACTGGGCGTTCTGCGCACCCACGGCGGCCGAGATGTCGGCGGTGGTGATGCCCAGCGCCGCCATGCGGTCGGGCTGCAGCCACAGCCGCATCGAGTAGTCGCGCGCGCCGAATATGAACACGTCGGCGGCGCCCGGCACGCGCTTGAGTTCGTCGACGATGTTCTGCGAGGCGTAGTTGGACAGGAACAGGGTGTCGCGCTCGCCGCCAGGCGAGGTGACGGCGATCACCAGCAGGAAGTTGGACGAGCGCTTGGCCACCTGCACGCCGTTGCGCCGCACCTCGTCGGGCAGGCGCGGCGTGGCCAGCTGCACCCGGTTGTTGATGTTGAAGGTGGCCTTGTCGACATCGGTGCCGACGTCGAAGGTGGCGGTGATGGTGGTCTGTCCGTTGGAGGCCGAACTGGAGTTGAAATACAGCAGGTTCTCGACCCCGGACAACTGCTCCTCGATCGGCGCGGCGACCGTGCGCGCGAGCGTCTCGGCCGAAGCGCCCGGGTAGGTCGCGGTGATCGTCACCGTCGGCGGCGCAATCTCCGGGTACTGTGCCACCGGCAGGAAACGCGCCGACACCAGGCCGGCCAGCACGAGGACCATGGCCAGTACGGTGGCGAACACCGGCCGTTCAATGAAGAAACGTGACATGCCGCGGTGCTCAGTTGGCCGGCCTGGACGCGGCGGAAGCGGAAGCTGGAGCTGGAGCCGGCGCCGTTGCTGATGCCGCCGCAACCGCTGCCGACGCCCCAGCAGAAGCTGGAGCCGGCGCCCCGGAGGCCGCCGCACCTGCAGCCGTGGCCTGCACCGGCGCGCCCGGGCGCAGCTTGATCAGGTTGTTGGTGATGACCTGGTCACCCGCGGCCAGGCCGGAGCGGATCACCCAGTCGCTGCCTTGCCAGGGACCGGTCTGCACCGGTTTGGCGGCGGCCTTGCCGTCCGCGCCGACGACCCATACGAAGCGCCCCTGGTCGCCACTCATGACCGCCGACTGCGGCACCAGGAAGGCCTCCTGCTCGCCCGTGATCACCTGTGCACGCACGAACTGCCCCGGCAACCAGGCGCCGCCCGGGTTGGGAAACTCGGCACGCATCTGCACCGTACCCAGGCGCGCGTCCACCACCGATCCGGCGAAGTCCAGCCGCCCCACGTCCCTGGCGCTCTGGCCGTCTGGCAGCAGCAGGCGCACCTGGCGGCCCTGGCCCTGGCGCAACTGCGCCGCCTCGGCCTCGCTCAGCGCGAAACGCAGGCGGATCGGGTTGGTCTGCACGATGGTCGTGAGCAGGCCGCCATCAGCAGCCGGCGCCACCAGCGCCCCTACGCTGCGCTGCGAGCGCTGGGCCAAGCCGGCGATCGGTGCCGTGACGTCGGTGTACCCCAGGTTGAGCTGGGCCTCGCGCACCTGGGTGCGCACCGTCTGCAGCGCCGCCTCGGCGGTCTTGAGCGCAGTGGACGCATCGTCGGCCTCGCGCTGGCTGATCGCGCGCTCGGCCACCAGCGCCGCGAGGCGCCCGTTCTCGCGCCGCGCCTGCTCGACCCGCGCCTCGGCCTGGGCCACGCCGGCGCGTGCGGCGTCCACGCCGATCTCGAACGGCGCGCGCTCGATCCGGTACAACGCGGCGCCGGCGCGCACCGGCTCGCCTTCCTTGAAGAACTGCTGCTGCAACACGCCGCCCACGCGGGCACGCACCTCGACCTCGCGCACACCTTCGAGCGTACCGACGGTCTCGACCGCCACCGGCACCTTCTGCGGTGTGACCCGCAGCACCGTGACCAGCATCGGCGGCATGGCGCCGCCCGCGCCACCCGGGCCGGCGGCCGGCGGCTGGCTGCGGTTGCAGGCAACCAGCAGGCCGGCCAGCGCCATGACCGCGAACAGGGCCGGGCGTCGGCCCGGCATGGAATTCAAGTGGATCAACGAAGGCTCCTGGATCGACACTGAACCGCCGCGCAGGGCGCGGGCGGCCTGGAACAGGTCGGCAAATGCTACGGGGTTGCGCAAGCATAACGGGAGGCGCAACCGCCCGCCCCCAGGCGCCTTCGGGCGCGACCCGGGCCCTCATAATCGGGGCGCAACGAACCCCGGCACCACCCCATGGCATTACCGCTCGACCCTGACAGCATCACCCACGGCATCCAGCTCGCCATTGCCCCGGTGTTCCTGCTGACCGCGGTATCGGGAATGATCAGCGCCGTGGCCGGCCGTCTGGCGCGCATCATCGACCGCGCGCGCACGGTGGAGGACCGGGCGCGCGCGTCGGACGACACCGGGTTGCTGGAAAGCGCCCACATCGAACTGGGTCAGCTCCGGCTGCGGGGGCGGCTGGCCAATGGGTGTATCGCTCTGCTCACGAGTTGTGCGTTCCTGATCGGCCTGACCATCATCCTGCTGTTCCTGGGGGAAACCACGGCGTTCCAGAGTGCGCGCTGGGCGGTAGTCGGTTTCCTGTCCGGGGTGGTGTGTTTCCTGATGGCGTTGCTGTGTTTCCTGGCGGAAACATTGATCGCGACCCGCCTGCTCAATTTCCAGTTGCCACGGCGCGGGTGACCGGCGCCGCCGCGCTGCGCGCCCGACTGCCGCGCGGCCTGCGTCACCACCCTGCGACCCAGGGCAGGTGCGAACGGAAACAAGCTGCAATCGGGCTCACAAATGCTTGCATTTCCAATTTGTGCCGCTAACCTTGGTTGCAAGCCACAGATCAAGAGCCAGCCCATGCCTTTCCTCACCACCGCCCTCGTGCGCCGCCCGCTGGCCGCGACGACCTATCGGAGCTCTGCAATGCACGAAGACGTTCCGCCCCAGCCCAACGGGAATCCCAGGCCACTGGAAAAGGACAGCGCCAACGAACATTCGTTTGTCGCCGATTCGGGACTGTCCGACAACAGCATCTGGCCGCCGTCCGACTTTCGCGACAGCGACCTGATGAACTACGCCGTGCGGATGGTGATTCCGATGCGGCGCGAGTTTGCCCGCCAGATGGACGTGTCGCACTTCATGCACGATGACGCCTACGCCCGGGAGATCATCGAACAGGCCGGCACCAGCACCAACGCTCGGCTGCGCGGTTACGCGGCATTGCTGGCAGCCAGGATGTGCGGCGCGCCGGCAGCCGGACCGGCGGCCGCAACGCCGACTCCGACGGGCCCGGCCGAGGCACCCGCGACCGACGCGATGGCGCCACTCGCGCTGGCCGAAGCGAAGCGTTTTGTGGCGCGGCGCCTGCTCGATGCGCTGGGCCCGACCGCTGAGCTGCTGTGCCTGAAGATCGAGGCCGCACCGACCATCACCGAAGTCATCACCCAGGCCCGGCGCGCCTA
>JANMYG010000180.1:0-4115 GCA_031381865.1 Betaproteobacteria bacterium
CTGTGAGGCAGCGGACGGAGGGGGAGTTGAAGCGAGTGGATACGATCGCGCGGGTTCGCCGGGCCTTTCATGCGCAGGGCTGGTCGATGAAGAAGATCACCCGGGAGCTGCATGTCTCGCGCAACACGGTGCGCAAGATCCTGCGGTCGGGGGAGACCGACTTCACCTATGAGCGCGAACACCAGCCGCTGCCGAAGATAGGTCCCTGGGTTGAGCATGTGGACCGGTTCCTTCTGGCCAATGAAGGCAAGGCAGCGCGGGAGCGGCTGACGCTGATCCGGATTTACGAGGAAGTTCGGGCGCTTGGATATGACGGCAGCTACGATGCTGTCCGGCGCTATGCCAAGACCTGGGCGAAGGCCCGCGGATCTGCAACGGCGGATGCCTATGTGCCGCTCTATTATGCACCGGGCGAGGCTTATCAGTTCGACTGGAGCCATGAGATCGTGCTGATCGGCGGCGTGACGGTGACCGTGAAGGTCGCCCATGTCCGGCTTTGCCACAGCCGCATGATGTTCGCCCGCGCTTACATGCGTGAGAGTCAGGAGATGGTGTTCGATGCCCATGACCGGGCGTTTGCCTTCTTTCGCGGCACCTGCACCCGGGGCATCTACGACAACATGAAGACGGCGGTGGAGGCAGTCTTCATCGGCAAGGAGCGCCAATACAACCGCCGCTTCCAGCAGATGTGCAGCCATTACCTCGTCCAGCCGGTCGCCTGCACGCCGGCATCGGGCTGGGAGAAGGGCCAGGTCGAGAACCAGGTCGGCTTGGTCCGGGAGCGGTTCTTCACGCCGCGCCTGCGGGTCAAAAGCCTGGATGAGCTGAATGTCTGGCTGCTCGACAAATGCATCGCCTACGCCAAAGCGCACCGCCATCCCGAACAGGCCGATCAGATGATCTGGCAGATGTTCGAGGCCGAACGCTCCAAACTGGTCCCCTATGCCGGGCCGTTCGATGGCTTCCACAGCGTGCCCGCCTCGGTGTCCAAGACCTGCACGGTGCGGTTCGACAACAACAAATACTCGGTCATCTCGACGGCGGTCGGGCGGCCGGTCGAGGTCCATGCCTATGCCGAACGGATCGTCGTCCGTCAGGATGGGGTCGTCGTCGCAGAGCATCCCCGGTGCTTTGGCCGGCTTGAGACGATCTACGATCCTTGGCACTATGTCCCTGTTCTGGCGCGCAAACCCGGAGCCCTGCGCAATGGGGCACCGTTCCGCGACTGGGTTCTGCCCACCGCCATGGCCATGATCCGGCGCAAACTCAAGTCGGCCCATGATGGCGACAAACAGATGGTCTCGATCCTCAGCTGCGTAGCCGCCGACGGGATCGCCGCAGTGGAAGCCGCCTGCAAGGAAGCGCTGGATCAGGGCGTCTTCTCCGCGCCGGTGGTCATCAACATTCTGGCGCGAAGCCGCGATATGTCACCGGCTCCCCTTCTTCTCACCCCAACCGCGTTGCGCCTGACCCATGAACCGGTCGCCGATTGCGCGCGCTACGACAGCCTCAGGAGGACCCACGCTTATGGAACGCACCCCCTCGCCAGCGGTTCTCGGACCGATGGCGAACCACTGGCTCGACCTCGACCTGATGAGCAGCCTCAAGCTCTATGGAATGCGCAGCGCCTATGACGAAGTCATGGCCTCCGGCATCAAACGCCAGCACGAACCGCCCCGCATTGTCGGTGATCTGCTGCAATCCGAGATTGCCGAGAAGCAGGCCCGGTCGATCCGCTACCAGCTCACCATCGCCAAGCTGCCGCTGGCGAAGGATCTCGACGACTTCACCTTCACCAATACGCCCATCAACGAAGGCCTGGTCCGCGACCTCGCCACCGGCACCTTCGTCGCCGATCAGCGCAATGTCGTGCTGGTCGGCGGCACCGGAACCGGTAAATCGCATCTGGCAATCGCCATTGCCCGTGCGCTGATCAGAAACGGCACACGTGGCCGGTTCTACAATGTCGTTGATCTGGTCAATCGTCTCGAGACCGAGACCCGCAGTGGCAAACAGGGTCGCCTTGCAGATTACCTAAACCGCCTCGACTTCATCATTCTGGACGAACTGGGCTATCTCCCCTTCGCTCAAGCCGGGGGACAGCTGCTCTTCCACCTCATCAGCAAGCTTTACGAGCGCACCTCTGTCATCGTCACCACCAACCTCGCCTTCGGCGAATGGCCCAGCCTCTTCGGGGACGCCAAAATGACCACCGCGCTGCTCGACCGCCTTACCCATCCCTGCGAAATCGACGAAACCGGCAACGAGTCCTGGCGCTTCAAAAACCGCGCCTGACCCCAGGCTCAGGGCCTGACCCGCCTTCACTCCCTGACCAGTTACGCCGGGTCAGGCCCTGAGCCTTGCCGCGCATGGGGGGTCAAAATTGGATGCCGATAGGGGGTCAGTATTGCGTGCCGATTGACACCCATTTCGAACCACGACAGACGGCAATGGCCTATGGCATCATGCCGCCGCAGCGAGACCCTGCCGCTCCTTGAAATTGTCAACTTGTGAAACGGGCCGGGCATTGCCGCGTGGTCGAGGCGTCTTTCGCTTCCCGCAGCGCGATTGCCCAGCCTGTCTCTCACATGCCAGCCCGCGCTCGATCGCACGGCCTTTCTCTTTCCCGATTGGCAGGCATTGTATCGGCAGGCTTAGGGTCGAGACTCAATCAAGTCCACCAGATGATGACCGCTGCGATTGCGACGGCTGAGGCGCAGTTGACGGCGAGTTTGTCGTAGCGGGTAGCGATGCGCCGCCAGTCCTTGAGGCGGCAGAAGGCGCGCTCGATGAGGTTTCGGTCGCGGTATGCTTCGACATCATGGGGGATGGGAGTTTTGCGCGATCTGGCCGAGGGGATGACGGCCTGGGTTTCGCTCGCCGCGAGACGTTCGCGCAGTCTGTTCGCGTCGTAGCCTTTGTCGGCCAGAAGGCGGGTGGGGGCTGGGCATTTGTCCAGAAGCGCCGGAGCCTCGGAGATGTCAGCATGGTTGCCGGGGCTGAGGGTGAAGGCCACCGCTCGCCCGCAACCATCTGTCAGGGCATGTATTTTGGTGGTTGGACCGCCACGCGAGCGCCCGATGGCCTGAATTTGCGCCCCCCTTTTCCGCCGTGTGCGGAGCGGTGAGCGCGCACGGCGGTGCTATCGATGCTCAGGTCGTCTGGCAGGTCCGTCTGCGTCGCAAGGGTGGCGAATATGCGCCCCCAGAGGCCGCGATGGCTCCAGCGGTTGAAGCGGTTGTAGATCGTTGTCGACGGGCCGTAACCAGGCGGACAATCCTCCCATCGGCACCCGATCCGCAGCACATGAATGATCCCGCTGATCACCCGGCGATCATCCACCCGCCGCGCGCCCGGTTGGTTGGTCGGCAAAAGCGGCTCAATCGCCGCCCACGCCCCATCCGAAAGCCAAAACCCTACCGCCATTGCCATCCTCCACTGACCCACAAGTGCAGTGAATCAGATGCGTGGCAACATATCAATAGGTTGATTGGGTTTCGACCCTAGACCGTGTCGCCCTCCTTGCAATTCAGGATTCCCAAATTCCCGGATTTGTGATTCCCTGTCTTGACCAGATATTGGGGGTTGAAATGGGAATGCCACATCCTATCGAGTTGCGTAGTCGGGTGATCGCCTTTGTCGAGGAGGGTAACGGGCATCGTGAGGCCGCGCGACACTTTCGGGTATCACCGCGTTTCGTGAACGACATGGTGATCCTGAAGCGCGGGAGCGGGGGTCTGTTGCCGAAGCGCCAAGGCAACCACGCCGAGGGCAAGCTGGCCCCCTATGTCCCCTGGTTGCGGGAACGGATTTCAGCCAAGGGCGACCTGACGCTGGACGAGATCGTCGCGGAACTCGCCGCCGTTCACGGCCTGTGCGTGCATCGCGGCTCGGTGGGTAAATGGCTGCACCGGCTTGGCCTCAGCCATAAAAAAAACACTACTCGCCAGCGAACAGCTGCGCCCCGACGTGGCCGAGGGGCGGCGGGTCTGGATTGAGACGCGCCAGCCAGAGTTTGCCAACATGCTGGAAAGGTTGGTTTTTATTGACGAGACGAGCCTCAAGACCAGCCTCGTGAAGACCACGGGCTGGGCCCCGGTCGGCAAGCGCCTGGT
>JANMYG010000245.1:0-7493 GCA_031381865.1 Betaproteobacteria bacterium
CACCCCTGCGGCCACCGCCACGGCCATGTTCACTGCCAAAGCGACGGCCGTCGTTCACTGGTGTGCCATCGCCCTGCGCGCTGCGCTATCGGCTTGCTTCGGGCGGCGCGGCGCAGCGCACATAATCTGGCGTGTTTGCCGCGCTGTAGCGTGGTGCATAAGTGAGACATCGATAACATGAGCCGCCTTGACGCCTTTATCCACCGGGTACAAGCCCAACGCGCGTGCATCGATGCTGTGGCCGACAAGGTCGGGGGCATCGCCGGCCCAATTTTGGAAGTGGGCCTGGGCAACGGGCGGACCTATGACCATTTGCGGGCGCGATTTCCGGATCGGAGCATCTTCGTGTTCGACCGGGCGGTCGAAGCCCATCCCGACTGCAGACCGCCGACGCAACTGCTGCGACTCGGAGATTTCCGCACCAGCCTGCCGGCCTACTTGGCCGAGGGGCAGCCGCCTGCGGTCTTCATCCATGCCGACGTGGGGAGCTTCAACAAGGAGGCGTCCATGCGTCTGGCAGCCGACCTTGGCCCGAGCTTTTTCAGGATCCTCATGCCCGGCGGCTTCCTGGCGTGCGACCAGCCGGTCGCGTTTCCCGGTTTGCAGCAATTGCCCCTGCCGGACGGGCGCGATGACGGTTGGTACCACTTCTACCGGCGCTCGGACTGACCGGCAGTGCTGCCGGGCGCAACGCGGCAAAAAAAAAGACCCCATCTCGCGATGAGGCCTTGAAGGGATCCCTGAACCTGTAGGTTTCGAAAGGACCCGAGGAGACAACCAGAAAAACTGTTTCGGTGTTCCGAGGAAGTTGCAGTATCTCAGGGTTTTCCCTCGCTGTACAGACATGGACCTCCAAAAGAGGACCAGACCCAGCCAGGATGAACCCGAATTTGCAAATTAGCGCTTCTTGGTCGCGGACTTCGTGGCGTTCACTGCGTTGGCGGCAACCGTGTTGAAGTTGGATTCAGCGACTTCGGTAGCCTGCTTGACAGCCTTTTGCACCGATTCCAGCGCATTGTTGGCGGCAGCAACCGCGCTCTTCATGACTGCAACCGCGGTTTCCGAGCCGGCGGGCGCGTTCTTGGCGGCCGTATCGACCAGACCCATGAACTTCTTCTGTGCGTCGGAAGCCTGCTCTTCGAAGGCCTTGCTGAATTCGGCGGTGGAGCCGGAAGCGATGTCGTACAGATGGCGGCTGTAGGCGGCGGTCTTCTCTGCCAGTGGCTGCATCAGGCCGGACTGGAGTGCCAGCAGTTCTTGCGCGTCTTTGACGCTCAGGACGGCTTTGGCGTGGTCGCTGATTTCAGCCAGGGCCGCTTTCGAGGCGGTCAGGTTGAGTTCCACGATCTTTTCGACGCCTTCGAAGGCCTTGTTGGTCAGACCAAACAGGGTTTCGACGTTGGCTTTGTGGGAGGCCATGATTTGTTCTACGGTCAGCATATGAAATTCTCCAGTGAAGTTAAGCGGGTGAACCAGTATCTGCGCCGTAACCCTGTTCTTGTCAGGTCTATGTTGCAGTGCAGCATGGTTTGAATTATAGGGTTATCCCGGAGGCATACAAGCATTTTTTGTTGCAGTGCAGCATTCTAGAGCGCAGATTCTAGACCGGGCACTTACCCAGGTTTGGCCACCGCGCCGTCATGAAGGCGTAACGCTCCGACCGCTTCGTGTTGCCGTCAGGGCCCGGGCTGGCCGGTCTGGACGGTCCCAGCCAGGGCGCGCGCCGAATGTCATGCCAGCAATACCTTCCATCCCGGCCAACCCGCTCGCGCCAGAGAGAACTTCTGCGCGGCGCCACTCCACGACTCGCCACTTGCCATGGCCTGTCGAAAACTCCCGCCATCGATGATGCGCGTGCCGCCCATGAGCGTGACGCCGCGGGCGAACAGCGCGTCGGGCCACAAGCCCGCCGATGGCCCGATGACCGCGAAGCTGTCAGCATGGGGCGCCGCTGCCAGCATCTCGTCGAGTGTGTCGTTGAGCAGCATGGTGGATGTGCCGACCACCCGGTTGCACGACGCGAGCGCCGACCGGTCGAGCGTCACCCGCACTTCGGGGAAGCGCTCGCGCTGGCGCTGCGCCGTCGCCTCATCGAGTTCGATCACTGTGAGCTGCGCGCCGCAGGCTTGCACCTTGCGCACCAGTGGCGGAAAGAATCCGATCATGCCCAGGTGGTCCTGGACCGTGAGCTGCAGCTCACCCAGCGAGTTGCCGGCGGGTTGCGGCGCGTGGCCGATCTGGCGCCACACCGAGTCGGTCAGCGCGTTGATACACGCCAGCGCCAGCGCCCGCTCGACCGGGCTGCCTGCGGTGAATTTCGCCACCATATCCAGCGCTTTCGTGCCGGCCAGCGTCTCGCCCGCACGCAGCCGGCCCGTCATCTGGTCCAGCGTGTCGCCCAGCAGCACATAGGACAGGCCGAACGAACCATCATCGAGTTCGATCGCGCAGAACTCCGCGTCGCGCGGTGACGCACGCTGCCGGAGCTTGGTTGCAGGGACATGCAGTGCGGCGATGGCCGGCGACCCGAATCGCCGCGCGATATCGCGCAACTGCGCAACCAACTCATTGGCGATCCGACCCATGGACGAGTACCCCTTTGCTGTGAACGTTGCATTGTGAAACGGTGGCGCTTGCCGCGGTCTGATCCGCGTCATGGTGGATGCATTCCCGTACACTTCGGGCTGCATCAGGGTGGGCGATTCCCGCCCCTACCAACCGACGCGATGATCATCACCAGCCTGCTTGATACGGACCTCTACAAGTTCACCATGATGCAGGCGGTGCTGCACCAGTTTCCTGGCGCGCAGGTGGAGTACCGGTTCACCTGCCGCAATGCACAAAACACACCCGCCCCGGGCGCGCCCAGCTTTGACCTGGCGCCCTTCGTCAACGAGATTCGCGAAGAGATCAGGTCTTTGTGCAGCCTGCATTTCCACGATGCGGAGTTGGCCTACCTGCGCACGATGCGCTTCATCAAGAGCGATTTCGTCGATTTCCTCGGGCTGTTCCACCTCAACGAAAAATACATCACCGTGCGCGGCCTGCCGTCCGGCGAGATCGACATCACGATCCAGGGCCCCTGGCTGCATACGATCCTGTTCGAAATCCCGGTGCTGGCGATCGTCAACGAGGTCTACTTCCGCAATACCTACAAGCTGCCCGACCTGTGGAGGGGCGCAGGAGGCTCGACGTCAAGATCGGCCTGTTGCGCGCCGATACGCTGGGCGACCTCAAGATCGCCGACTACGGCACGCGCCGGCGCTTCAGCCAGGCCTGGCACGAGGAGGTGCTGCGCGTGCTGGCGGTCCGCCTCGGAACGGGCCAGAGCCCGGGTCATCCCGCGGGCACCTCGGGCCAGCTGGCCGGGACCAGCAACGTCCTGTTCGCGATGAAGCTCGGCCTGACGCCACTGGGCACGATGGCGCACGAGTACCTGCAGGCCTGCCAGGCGCTCGGTCCGCGCCTGCGCGACAGCCAGATCTACGGTTTCGAGTCCTGGGCCAAGGAATACCGCGGCGACCTCGGCATCGCATTGAGCGACGTGTACGGATTGGAGGCGTTCCTGCGCGATTTCGACATGTATTTCTGCAAGCTGTTCGACGGCGCCCGCCATGACAGCGGCGACCCGTTCACCTGGGGTGAACGCATGCTGGCGCATTACGCCAGGAACCGGGTCGACCCGCGCACCAAGACCCTGATCTTCAGCGACGCGTTGACCGTGCCGCGCACGATCGAGCTGTACCAGCAGTTTCGCGGCCGTTGCCAGCTCGCGTTCGGTATCGGGACCAACCTGACCAACGACCTCGGCTACGAGCCGCTGCAGATCGTGATCAAGATGGTGCGCTGCAATGGGCAGCCGGTCGCCAAGCTGTCGGACACGCCGTCCAAGAACATGTGCGACGACGAGCACTACATGGCCTACCTGCGTCAGGTATTCGAGATTCCACAGGTGCAATGACATGGGCAGACCCGCAATCACCGTCGCCAGGGCCGTCTTCCCGCCAGTCATCGAGCGCCTGGGGCAGCACTTCGACGTGTTGTCCAACCAGTCCGATGCGCTCTGGAGTGCGGCCGAGCTGATGGAGAAGCTGCGCGGGCGCGCCGGGCTGTTTTCGACCGGTGGCGAACGCGTCGACGCGGCGCTGCTGGCGGCCTGCCCCGACCTGAAGATCTGCGCCAACATGGCGGTCGGGTACAACAATTTCGACCTCGATGCAATGACCGCCGCCGGCGTGCTGGCGACGAATGCGCCCGACGTGCTGACCGAAACCACGGCCGACTTCGGCTTCGCGCTGCTGATGGCGACCGCGCGCCGCGTGGCCGAGAGCGAGCATTTCCTGCGCGCCGGCAAATGGACCCGCTGGGGTTACGACATGTTCGCGGGGTCGGACATCCACGGCTCCACACTGGGCATCATCGGCATGGGGCGGATCGGCCAGGGCATCGCCCGCCGTGGCGCGCACGGCTTCGGCATGCGCGTGATCTACCACAACCGGTCGCGGCTGGCGGCGGCCGTCGAGGCCGACTGCAAGGCCACCTATGTGGGCAAGGACGAGCTGCTGGATTCCGCCGACCACGTGGTGCTGGTGGTCCCGTATTCGGCCGCGTCGCACCACACCATCGGGGCGCCGGAGCTGGCGCGCATGAAACCCACCGCGACTCTGGTCAACATCGCGCGCGGCGGGATCGTCGACGACGCCGCGCTGGCGCAGGCATTGGCGCAGCGGCGCATTGCCGGCGCCGGGCTCGACGTTTTCGAAGGCGAACCGCAGGTGCATCCCGGGTTGCTGCAGGTGCCCAATGTCGTCCTGACGCCGCACATCGCCAGCGCCACCGTGCCGACGCGGCTGGCCATGGCGAACCTCGCCGCCGACAACCTGATCGGTTTCCTGATCCACGGGCAGCCGCTCACCGCGTTGAACCCGTCCGTGCTGGCCCGGGCCGGTTGACGCGCCTGCACAGGCCCTGCCCACCGGCCCATGCTCGAGGGGCCGGGCCGGGCCGGTGATTCCGTTGGCGATTCATGACATTGATTGAGCCGGTGCTTGCCATGCCGCACTCGATGGGGCCGCCCCGGACCCCGATTCGGCGGGTCTCGATGGATTGCGGGTCGAGCCCGCAACGACAGCTTGGGTGCGCAGTGTTTGAACAACAATAGGGCCATGGAGCAAACCGGTTTGAATGCAGTGTTGTGGTGGTGTCTGGTAGGACTGGCCGGTGTCAACCTGATGGTGCTGGTGTGGCTTGCGCTGCGCCGGCCCGAAGCGCGTCTGGCGCAGGCGGCGGAGGCGGGGCGCCTTGAGCTGCTGGGCGCGGTGCAGGTCGGTGCGGCCCGGCTCGAGCGGCTCGAGCGCGAACTGGGCCGCGAGATCGCCGACGCCTCGCGCGGCGCGCGCCAGGAACTGACGCAGACTTTCGCGCTGTTCCAGCAGACCCTGCTCACGCAGGGCGCCGAAGCCACACGCACCCAGAACACGCAGATCGACGCCTTCGGCCAGCAGTTGGCGCTGCTCAAGCAGACGCTGTCCGACACGCTCAGCACGCAGTTGCACAACCTGAGCGAATCCAATGCCCGGCGCATGCTGGAAGTGCGCCAGACGCTGGAGGCGCAATTGGCGCAGCTGCAGGCCAGCAACGCGACCAAGCTCGACGAGATGCGCGCCACGGTCGATGAGAAGCTGCAGGCCACGTTGCAGGCGCGCCTGGGTGAGAGCTTCAAGCAGGTCGCCGACCGGCTCGAGCAGGTGCACAAGGGCCTGGGTGAGATGCAGACGCTGGCGCAGGGTGTGGGCGACCTCAAGCACCTGCTCACCAACGTCAAGACCCGCGGCATGTTCGGCGAGGCGCAACTCGGCGCGCTGCTCGAGCAGGTGTTCGTGCCCGACCAGTACGGCGTGCAGGTGGCCACGCGCCCAGGCAGCACGAACGTGGTCGACTTCGCGATCAAGCTGCCCGGCCGCTCCGACAGCGGCGAGCCACTGTGGCTGCCGATCGACGCGAAATTTCCCAACGAAGACTACGAGCGCCTGCTCGACGCGCAGGGCCGGGCCGACGTCGCCGGCGCCGAACTCGCCGGCAAGGCGCTCGAGGCGCGTATCCGGCTGGAGGCCCGATCGATGTCGGAGAAGTACCTCGAGCCGCCCTACACCACCGACTTCGCGATCCTGTTCCTGCCCACCGAAGGCCTGTACGCCGAGGTGTTGCGCCGCCCCGGCCTGATGGAGGCATTGCAGCGCGAGCACCGCATCACGCTGGCCGGCCCGACGACGCTGCTGGCCATGCTGAGCTCCCTGCAGATGGGTTTTCGCACCCTCGCGCTGGAGCGGCGCGCCAGTGAAGTCTGGCTGGTGCTGGCGGCGGTCAAGACCGAGTTCGGGAAGTTCGGCGACGTGCTGGCGCGCGTCAAGAGCCAGACCGAGACCGTGCTCAAGACCCTCGACAGCGCCCAGACGCGCAGCCGCGCCATGGGCCGCGCCCTGAAGAAGGTCGAGGCCCTGCCGGACGCGCAGGCGCAAGAACTGATCCCGCAGGACCGCGACTACGACCGGGAACCGGATGAAGTCTAGGGTGCTGGCCCGCCTGATTGCAGGACACATCTGCCTGCATGCGTGTATGGCGGGCATGCGCATGGCGGCGCCGCTGCTGGCCTTGCGCGAAGGCTTCAGCGCGCTGGCGGTCGGTGTGTTGCTGGCCCTGTTCTCGCTCACCCAGGTGTTCCTCGCGCTGCCGGCCGGGCGTTTTGCCGACCGGCACGGGTTGCGGCGTCCGGTCGGCATCGCCGTCGTCGTGTCGATTGTGGGCGCCGGCCTGGCGGTCTTGTTCCCGGTGTTCCCCGTGTTGTGCCTGGCCGCGTTGCTGACTGGCGGCGCCACGGGCGCCGCGTCGATCGCGTTGCAGCGCCACGTGGGGCGCGCGGCCGAGAACGTGACCGACCTCAAGCGGGTCTTCAGCTGGCTCGCCATCGGCCCGGCAGCCTCGAACTTCTTCGGCCCCTTCGCCGCCGGGTTGTTGATCGACTACGCCGGGGCGACCGCCGGCGACACGACCGGTTACCGCGCCGCGTTCCTGGCCATGGCGGTGTTGCCGCTGGCGACATGGTTCTGGATCCGCCCGGTGGCCGAACTCGACCGCCCGTCGCCCTCCGCGGGGCGCGCACCGACACATGTGATGGACCTGTTGCGCGAGCCAATGATGCGCCGGTTGATGCTGGTGAACTGGTGCCTTTCCTCCTGCTGGGACGTGCACATGTTCGTGGTGCCCGTGATCGGGCACGAGCGTGGTTTCAGCGCGTCGGTGATCGGCTCGATCCTCGGTTCCTTTGCCGTCGCCGCGGCACTGGTGCGGGTCGCCATGCCGGCATTTGCCGCGCGCCTGCGCGAGCATGTGGTCGTGAGTGCGGCGATGCTGATGACCGCGGTCGTTTTCGCCGTCTATCCATTCATGCGCACGCCGCTGGCCATGGGCGCCGTCTCGGTACTGCTGGGCCTGGC
>JANMYG010000256.1:0-7827 GCA_031381865.1 Betaproteobacteria bacterium
TCGTCGGCGAAGCGGGCGGTCAGCTCGGTTCGCTTGGCCTGAAAGGTGTCGGAGATGTACTTGACGAAGATGAGGCCGAGCACGAGGTGCTTGTACTCGGCGGCGTCCATGTTGGCGCGCAGCTTGTCGGCGGTGGCCCAGAGCGTTTTCTTGATGTCGTCGATCATGGTTTCGGGTCGGCCTCGTCATCCGGCAGCATCAACTCGCCCTGCGGGTCCTGCGGCGGCCAACTGCCTGCGCCCACGCGTTGTTCGAACCAGCGGTGCATGGCAGTGTCGTCCACGGCGTACTCGCCGCGGGCTGACTTCCATACCAGGGCCGGCGTGCGCTCGCGCAGCGATTCCAGCGCGCGCTGCGCCATCTGCGGGGTCACCTTGCTGGGCACCCGGTCGCGGTAGAAGCGCAGCGCTTCGCCGTCGTAGGGGCGAAAGCGCGACCCCTGCTCCAGCAAGCGCCACAGCACTGCCTGCTCCAGTGGCCTGAGCGCGAGGTATTCGGATTCCATCTGCGCCTCGTCGTCTTCCTGGCGGCGGCGCGCGGCTTCCAGCACGGCCCGTTCGAAGCGCACGCCCTGCAGCCCCGACAGCGGGCTCAGGGCCTGGCCCAGCGCTTCCATGAAGAACTGGGGCCGGTGGCCAAAGCGCTCGAAGGCCTGCAGGAGCTGGGCTGAGTCCACCGGAGCCAAGTCGGGCCGCTGTGCAGTGATGAGCCGCGACACATGGTCGATGAAGTCGGGACCCAATGGCGGCATGCGCGAGATCTGCGAGCCGTAGAACGGTGCGCCGTTGGTGCCCGCCAGGCGCAGCAGCTTGTCGCGATCGGAGCCTGACATCACCAGCATCAGGTTCACTTCACCCGGCCGGTTGAGCTGATCGCGGGCGGACTTCAGCGCCGACATCGTGGCCTCACCGGCCTCGCTGGTGAGCGCATGTTGCGCCTCGTCCACGATCAGCGCCACCGGCACCTTGGAGGCCTCGTGCAGCGCACGCAAGGCATCGGGCAGGGTCACGCCGTCGATCTTGCCGATCTTGCTGACGTCGATTTTCAGCGTGCCGGCGATCGTCACGCTGTCCAGGCCCGCTGCCTTGGCCGCCCGGCTCACCACGCCCAGCCTCGGCGCCAGCGCGCGCGCGATGGCGTCTGCGATCAGCGCGCCGGGGTCGCGCCGGGGGTCCGCCCACAGGTCCACGTAGGCCACCACCGCGCCGGCCGCCTCGAGCGCCGGCTTCAGGTCGGCCTGCAGGAATGTGGACTTGCCCGTGCGGCGGAGTGCGGCCAAGAACAGGCCGTTTTGCGCGTCGCCAAAGACGGCTTGGCCCCGCAGTGCTGCCACGAGTTCTTGCGCCAGCGCTTCACGGGGGAAGTGGATCACTTTATCTCAGAGTATCGGTTTACCAATAATTTATCAAAACTACGATAAAAGTCAATAAACAACCGGTACACGGGTGGAAGATCTGCGCGGCGCGCGGTGCCGGTGCCGGCTATATCGATTAATGCGGATGTATGTGGCTCGGCCCGCATGCATCCGACACCAGGCCGAGCGCGCGACACGCCGTGCCGAAGGCGGCCAACGTGTCACAAAGTGCCCAGAGAGGCCAGCCCGGAGCAGCAGCCGTCGACGGGCCTAATTCACCCGGCGCAGGCCATGATGCGCCGCGGCCTGCCGCTGTGCCGAGTCGATGGCACCGTCCACGTCTCCGGTGAGCAAGCGCCGCCCAATCCATCGCCCGACTATCAACGCGGGCGCATGGAGCAAGGCCAACAACGTGGCGACCCATGCAGGTGGATGGCGCTACGAAAGCTGAAGAACTGATCCAGCGATGGCGGCAGGCCCGACCCGGCTGCCGATGTCGAACCTCAGCGGGTTTGTGGCGCCGCGGAATCGTCCGACCGGGACCGGCCGGTCCGGCCACGCGATGGGTTGTCATCCGGGCCCGAACACTCCCCGCTGTCATCCAGGGCCCGACGTCCCCGCTGTCATCTCGGGCTCGGCCCGGGATCCATGGATTGCGGGTCAAGCCCGCAATGACAGGCGTCGGCACAACCGCAATGCCAGGCATTCGCCCGCCCGCAAGGACAGGCGTCGGTACGCCGGCAACGATATCCGGCGGCGGCTGGCGGGCGGCGGTGGATTCTTCAGTGCCGCTGCGTCTGCGGCTGGTCGAAGAAGAAGCGCAGCATCTCCCCGGTGGCGTCCGGGCCGGCGGGGTCGGTGTAGGAGCCTGCGGCCTGGCCGCCCGACCAGGCGTGGCCGGCGCCATGGATGAGCCAGTGTTCGGCCACCGCATTACCGTTGCCGGCGTGGTGGATGGCGCGCGTGTAGCTGCGCCCGCCGGCGCAAACGCCGTGTTCCACGTGCGCCGCGGTGCTGCCGGGGTCTGCGTCCTGGCGCGTCCCATGCGCGCTGTCGAGCACCGCGGCCACCACATGTTCTGCATTGCTCGGATGCACCGTCTGGTCCTGGTCGCCATGGAAAACGATCGTGGGCACCGGCATCCGTGCCGACCCGTGCAACGGCGCGGCGTCGGCGCCACCGAGCGCGGCGGCGGCGCCGACGCCGCCACCGGCGCCACCGAGCCTGCTGCCGGCGGCACCAAGCATGCCGCCAGCGGCACCAAGCATGCCGCCGGCGCCACCAAGCATGCTGCCGGCGCCACTGAGCATGCCGCCGGCGCCACCGAGCGTGCTGCCGGATGCGCCGTGGCGCATGGCCGTGAGCGCCTCCATCACGTTGCTGGCGGCTCCGGGCGCCAGCCCGGAATGCACGCCGACGGCCGAAAAGATCTCCGGATGGGTGTCGGCAACAATCGCCGCCATGGCGCCACCGGCCGACAGCCCGGCGATGAAGACGCGCCGTGCGTCTAGGCCGTGTTCCAGCACCACCGAGCGTGCCATGGCCCCCAGCAGCGCCGCCTCGCCACTGCCACGCCGCTGGTGGTTGTGCTTGAACCAGTTCCAGCAGCGCGACGGGTTGGCCGCCTGTGTCTGGGCCGGGTACAACACGACGAAGCCCTGCTCGCGTGCGCGTTCGTTCATGTCGGTGCCACGGGCGAAGTCGTCCGGATCCTGGGTGCAGCCGTGCAGCATGACGACCAGCGGCAGTGCCCGTCCGGCGTGCCCGGGCGGCAGGTACAGCTTGTAGTCACGCGTCAGGGCGGCATGGCTGAAGCTGCCGCTGCTGAACTCGCCCGCGCCGGCTGGAACCGTGCCGGCGGGTCGTGGGTCGGCCTCGAACACGCAGCCCTCGAGCACCTGGGGCGGCGCGGTACCGGTACCAGCCCCGAAAAACCCGGTTTCCTTCGCCGCATCCGCCACGGCATCAGTAAATGCATCCGTCGCTTGGTCCGCCACGGTTTCCGTCATGGATTGCGTTACGGAAACCGTCGCGGCATCAGTCGCGGCACGGTTGGCGGTGCGCGCCGCGTGCGCGGTCGGAGCGTCGGAGCGCCCGCGCAGCGCGCGCTGGATCGCAGCTGTGGCGTCGGCGAGCCGGCCGGCCCGGGTCAGGCGGGTGGCGACATTCATCAGGTTGCGCAGGGTGGGATTCATAGGGTCTTTCGATGGTTGGCATGGGTCAGGGCCCAGGCGCGGGGCGGGACTTGCGCAGGGGTAACCAGGCACGGGTCGGTACTTGCGCAGGGCGTTGCCATGAAGGGATGCGTCGTCGTATTGAGGGATGTCGGTGGTCATGGGCCGTTCGAGCGCAAGACAAGCGGTCGCCCGGCGTTCTTGGGTTCAATGGCTCTTCCAGTGCAAAACAGGCAGTCGATCACTGTTTCCAGCAATGGCTATGCCAACACAAGACAAGCGGTCCAATGCTTTGTCCGGAGTCCATGTCGGGCGCCGGGTGCCCATGCCTGAGCGCCGTCAGCGCTGGCAGCTCGCCAGCGCACTCTTCACCGCGCTGCTGGCCTGCAGCGCGCCCAGCACTTCCAGCGATTCGATGGTGTCGAGCGCCAGCTCCGGTGTCACGTCGGGCGCGATGATGGCCAGCCCCAGCACGCGGATCTGCAGGCGCTGTCTGGCGGCTTGCACGGCCCGCAGGTCGTCGGCACTGAAATGTTGCATTCCCAGTACAAGCATCTTGCGTGCCACGACTTGCCGCAACACATCCGCATGGCTGCCGAGCTGGTTGCGGATCGCGGTGCGGATGAAGTCGGTCCGGTTGGCGTAGAAACTTTCCGCCACCAGCAGGTCGACCTGCCCCAGGTCCACGAAACCCAGGTTGATGGTGATCTTTTCAGACTCTGCAGCTTTCAGGCTGGTGCGCGGTGGGATGGCGGTTTCTGGCATGTCGCCATCTTAACACCATCCATATGGATGGTATATGGATGTCCCGTGGATGGCAAATTGCTCTAAGTCTGTACCAGCCGGTCGAGCGTGAACTTGCCCACCGCGGCCGACAGGCCACTGACGAGCGAGCCCCATGCCATGTCGAGCAGCGCCAGCCTGAGTGGCCAGTCCCTGAGCGTGGCGAGGTTGGTGAGGTCGTAGGTGGCGTAGGCGAAGAAACCGAACAACGCGCCGCTGGCCGCGGCCTGCAACCACGTGCCCGAAGGCAGCACCGCGAACAGCAGCAGGCCGAGTGCGAAGATGGCATAGAACAGGGCCGCCACCGCCACCTTCGGCTGCTCCGCCATCAGGTGCCCGATGCCCTGCTGGTACAGCGGTTTCGCGACCACGCCGAGCCACACCAGATCGAGCGCGACCATCAGCGTCGCGGTGGCAGCGTAGGGAAGCAGGTACTTGATCATGGGGTGTGCGTGCCAGCGTTGGTCAGTGAAATGGCGGGCCGCCGCGCGCCAGGCGCTGGTGGCTTGCAGGCGATGTTAGCGCCGCGCCGAAACGCGCCAGATCGCGTTGCCGACGTCGTCGGCCACCAGCAACGCGCCGGTCTTGTCCAGTGCCACGCCGACCGGACGCCCGAAGGCGTTGCCTTCGGCGCTCAGGAAGCCGGTCAGCACGTCGACCGGGTCGCCGGACGGACGGCCGTCGACGAACGGAACGAACACCACCTTGTAGCCACTGTGCGGCCGCCGGTTCCACGAGCCGTGCTGGCCGATGAACATGCCGTTGGCGAAGGCACCCGGCAGGCTGGTGCCGGCCGACGACGCCAGGCCCAGCGAGGCGGTGTGTGGCCCGAGTGCGTAATCCGGCGTGATCGCCGTGGCCACCAGTTGCGGCTGCTGCGGCTTGACACGCTGGTCCAGGTGCTGGCCGAAGTAGCTGTAGGGCCAGCCATAGAAGCCGCCGTCGCGCACCGAGGTCAGGTAGTCCGGCACCAGGTCGCTGCCGAGTTCGTCGCGCTCGTTGACCACCGTCCACAGGACGCCGCTGCGCGGCTCCCAGGCCATGCCGTTCGGGTTGCGCAGGCCCGAGGCGAAGACGCGGTGGGCACCGGTCTGGATGTCGACCTCCCAGATCGCCGCACGCTGCGCCTCCACCGCCATGCCGCGCTCGGCTACATTGCTGTTCGAACCGACACTGGCGAACAGGCGTTTGCCGTCCGGGCTGGCGATCAGGTTCTTGGTCCAGTGGTGGTTGATCGTGCCCGCCGGCAGGTCCACCAGCTTGTCACCCGACGCGGTGATGCGGGTGTCTCCGGCGGCGTAGGGAAATGCCAGCACCGCGTCCGAATTGGCGACAAACAGGGTGTTGCCGACCAGCGCCATGCCGAACGGCGAATTCAGGCCCTGCAGCAACACCGTGCGCACATCGGCCACACCAACGCCATCGGTAACGCGCAGCAGCGTGACGCGGTTGGCGCTCGGTAAACCGGCGCCGGCGGCTTACATCACCAGGCGCATCACCCAGCCCTTGATGCCGTTGCCGTCGTCGGGCTTGGGCGGGGCGTTGGACTCTGCCACCAGCACGTCGCCGTTGGGCAGCACATGCAGCCAGCGCGGGTGCTCCAGGCCAACGGCGAAAGCCCGCACCAGCAGGCCGGGCGCCGCCGTTGGCGTTGCGTCGCCGGGCCAACCCACGGCCGGCGCAATGTGCACGGTAGGGATCAGCGTCGGCTGCGGCGCCGGCAGCGTGGGGCGTGGCCCGGTACCGGCCGCGACCGGCAACTGCGCCATTTCACCGCAACCGGCCAGCACCAGCAGTGCCGCGCCGGCCGCGTATCTCAGCGACAGCCGCGCCGGCTTCGTCGCGCGTCGCCCATCGGTCAAATCCTGCCCGTGAGCAGCAGCACGACGACGATCACCAGCACCAGCCCCAGGCCACCGCTGGGCCCGTAACCCCAGCTCCGGCTGTGGCCCCAGGTTGGAAAGGCGCCGATCAACAGCAGGACCAGGACGATCAGAAGTATGGTTCCCAAGCTCATGTGGTTCTCCTTGAAAAAATGGTTTGGCGGGATCAGTTCGACGCGGGGGCGGCCGGCGTCACGATCACCGTGGTGCCGCCGCCGGTCTTGCCGGTGGCGCCGGTGTCCCCGGTGGCGCCGGTGTAACCCGTGCTGCCGGTGCTGCCGGTGCTGCCGGTGGCGCCGGTGGCACCGGTCGCGCCGGCCGGTCCCGGTACCGCTACCGCCGGCACGTTGACCACCGTGGGCTGGCGGTCGCAGGCGGCCAGGGCGAAGGTGGCCAGCAGGGCCGAGATCAGGAGGCTGTGTTTCATGGGGAATCCTTCAGATGAATAAAAAATCGCGGTGTGCACGCTTTGTCGCCACCCGCAGACTGCCTTGTGTATTGGCACCAGGCACCACCGCAGCGTAGGTGCGCACCAGCCGCAGTTCTGTGCGTTGGCGAACACACCGGTAAAAGTCTTGCGCTGTTCAGGCGGCGCTGCCGCTCGCACGATCGGGGCCGCCGGTCGTATCCGTCGGCCCGAGCATGCGGCGCACGTCGACCCACGCATCGAACTGCTCTGCGGTCACGATGCCCAGCTCCAGCGCCGCTTCGCGCAGCGTGCGCTGGTGCCGCAGCGCGAAGCGGGCGATCTGCGCCGCGCGGTCGTAGCCGATCTGCGGCACCAGGGCGGTGACCAGCATCAGCGAGCTTTGCAGCAGCTGCTCGATGCGCTGCGCGTCGACCACGATGCCGGCCACGCAGTGGCGCGAGAAGCTGTGCATCGCGTCGCCCAGCAGGCGCAGGCTGTCGAGCGTGTCGAGCGCGATCAGCGGCTTGTACACGTTGAGCTCGAACTGCCCCTGGCTGGCGGCGAATCCGATCGCGGCGTCGTGGCCCATGACCTGGGCGCATACCATCGTCAGGGCCTCGACCTGGGTCGGGTTGACCTTGCCCGGCATGATCGAGCTGCCGGGCTCGTTCTGTGGCAATTGCAGCTCGCCCAGGCCGGCACGCGGGCCGCTGCCCATCAGCCGGATGTCGTTGGCGATCTTGGTCAGGGCGATGGCCAGCATCTTCAGGCCGGCGTGAAAGGCCACCAGCGCCTCGTGCCCGGCCATCGCGGCAAACAGGTTGGGCGCCTGTGCCAGCGGCAGCGCCAGCCGCTGCGCCAGCAGCGCGGCGACACGCGCGCCGAACTGCGGGTGGGTGTTGAGCCCGGTGCCGACCGCGGTGCCGCCGATGGCCAGTGCAGACACCGCCGCCAGCGCCTGCTCGATGGTCTGCTGGCACAAGGCGAGCTGCGCTGCATAAGCGCCGAACTCCTGCCCCAGCGTGAGTGGTGTCGCGTCCTGCAGGTGGGTGCGCCCGATCTTGACCACCGCCTCGAATTCCACCGACTTGGACGCCAGCGTGTTGCGCAGTTCGCGCAGCGCCGGCAACAGGGCGGCGCTGGCGGCGCTGGCCACGGCGATATGCATGGCGCTGGGGAACACGTCATTGGACGACTGGCCGAGGTTGACCTCGTCGTTGGCAT
>JANMYG010000281.1:0-1692 GCA_031381865.1 Betaproteobacteria bacterium
TAGGCGGTTATTTCCTACCCGCGTCTTGCGATGTCCCCACCGGCTCCAGAAATCACCGTGGTTGTGCCCGTGCACAACGAATCGCGCAACGTCGTCCCGCTGCTCGATGAAATAGCAGCTGCGCTGGATGGCACGGCGCCTTTCGAGGCCGTGTTCGTCGACGACTGCAGCAGCGACGACACGGCGCGTGTGCTGGCCGACTATGCACAATCGCACCCCTGGCTGGTGGTGGTGCGGCACCGCAACAATTGTGGCCAGAGCACGGCGGTGCGCACCGGTGTGCGCGAGGCCCGCGGCGCCGTGATCGCCACACTCGACGGCGACGGGCAGAACCATCCGGCCGACATTCCGGCCCTGCTGGCGCGCTGGCGCGAATTGCGCCGTGTGGATGACCAGCAGCCGGTGCTGATCGCCGGCTGGCGGGCCAAGCGCCAGGACACTTGGTTACGCCGCCTGTCGTCCCGCATCGCCAATGGCATCCGGGCCGGCCTGCTGGGTGACGCCACGCCGGATACCGGTTGTGGCCTGAAGCTGTTTGCGCGCGAGGATTTTCTGGCGCTGCCGTATTTCGACCACATGCACCGCTTCCTGCCGGCCCTGGTGCGGCGTGCAGGCGGCACGGTCGAGTCGGTCCGGGTGGCGCACCGGGCGCGCGAGCATGGCAAATCGCACTACGGAATCCACAACCGGCTGTGGGTCGGCCTGGTGGACATTCTGGGTGTCATGTGGCTGCAGCGCCGCGCGCGCGTGCCGGTTGTTGAACGCCTGTCGGCAAAGGACAAATGATGGAAAAGTGGTTTGAGATCGATTCGATCTGGCTGGCGGTCGGGCTGCTGGGGCAGGGGCTTTTTTCGGCGCGTTTCATCGTGCAATGGCTGCACAGCGAGAAGCTCAAGAAGAGCGTGATTCCTTCCGCGTTCTGGTATTTCAGCCTGTGCGGCGGTGCCACGCTGCTGGCCTACGCGATCCACCGGCGCGACCCGGTCTTCATCATCGGCCAGGGCATGGGCTTGTTCGTCTACTTCCGCAACCTGCAGTTCCTGTGGCGCGACCGCAGCCTGAGCCGCAAGGGTGACTGAGCCAGCGGATCCCTTCGTGACGACCGCGGCCACCAACACCACTTCGCTCAGCAGCGACCGCCGGCAGTTCTGGCTGATGCTGCTGGTGGCGCTGGTGGTGCTGGGCGCCGGTATCGGCGCACGCGACCCCTGGCCGTCGGACGAACCGCGCTTCACGCTGGTGGCCAAGCAGATGGTCGCCACCGGCGACTGGTTGTTTCCGCACCGCGGCAGCGAGCTCTACTCCGACAAGCCGCCGATGCTGATGTGGATCGAGGCCGCGTTGTACCAAGTGCTGGGCAACTGGCGCATCGCCTTCCTGCTGCCTTCGCTGCTGGCCGGCCTGGCCACCCTGGCCCTGACCTGGGACATGGGTCGCCGGTTGTGGAACCCGCGCGTCGGGCTGTTCGCGGCGGTGGCGCTGCTGGCTACTTTCCAGTTCGCCTACCAGGTCAAGCGCGCGCAGATCGACCCGCTGGTCATGGCCTGGATCACGCTGGCCAACTGGGGTTTGTTGCTGCATTTTCTGCGCGGGCCGAACTGGCGCGCCTACTGGCTGGGCTGTTTCGCGGCCGGGCTGGGCGTGATCACCAAGGGTGTCGGCGTGCTGGCGCTGCTGATGTTCGTGCCCTAC
>JANMYG010000289.1:0-3165 GCA_031381865.1 Betaproteobacteria bacterium
GCCGCTGGTAAAGCCCAGCACCTCGCTCGGTATGCCGGCCAGTTCGAGCGCACGCACCAGCACGTCGACCAGCGCCGCCAGCGGCTCGGCGTGTTCCTTCATCGACCCCGAGCAGTCGAGCAAAAAACCGACCACGCAGTCGGCCGCGGGTTCGATGCGCGCGCTGCGAAACAGGCGCCGTTCGGTCGGCGAGGCGACCAGCTGCGCCAGGCGCCGGCCATCGATCAGGCCTTCTTCCTGCCCACTTTCCCAACCCTCGTGTGCCGGCTGTGCCAGCAAGGCGCGCAACTGGCGCGCCAGGCGCGCCAGGTTCACACCGAGCCCGGCGATGTGCTGGTCCAGCCGCTCGCGGTGGGCATCCAGCACTTCCCTGCGCACCAGCTTGGCGGCCGCGTGTTCGCGGTCGTAGACGCGCGTGAAAACGCGGTAGCCCCCGGCGGCGGCGTCGAGCACGCGGCTGCGCCCGGCGACTGCGGCGGCAAAACCCGAACTGCTGTCGCCCCCGAAGTCCATCAGCAACGCGAACGCTGCCTGCTCCTCGTTGTCGCCGCCGGCCGGCGCGTCGCCGTCCGCGCCGGCTTCGCCGCGCAACATGGCGCCGACCGTGCGCGCGATCTCCAGCGCATGAACGGCATACGCCGCCTGGTCGTGGCGCTCCCGGCGCAGCCCGGCCAGGGCCATGCCCAGCAGCGCTCCGATGCCCGCGCGCGTGGCTTCCAACAGGTCTTCGGTCTCTTCCACCACTGGTTCACCGGTGACGCGTGCGCGGCACATCTGCGCCACCGTGTAGAGCAGGATGCCGCGCGCGCTGTCGGTCAGGCCGGCATGGTGGAAGGCCAGCGACCAGGCCTCGAAGCAATGCCGCAGATTGCGCCGCACACCGGGCAACAGGGTGGGCGCCAGCGCCTCGCTGCGGTACTGCTCCAGCAGTTCGAACACCAGCCGCTCGACCGGGCCGCTCGGGCACAGGCTGGTGTGCAGCGCGGCGTCGCTGTGCAGCAGGCGCAGCGTCAGGCCGTCGGCGGCGCCGCGAAAGGCGCGGAAGTCATCACGGGCCAGCGACGGATGCAGGTGCGGCGCATACAGCGGCAAGGCCTGCCGCCCGCGGTGCAGGCGCTGGCCGCGGAAATGCAGGTCGGCCTGGCCGCTGAGCGCGCGGATCGAGGCGGCGCAAAGCTCCTCGACGCGCTGCTGGTGCCGTGCGCTGGCGACGGCCCCCACGCTGGTGGCTGCGGCCGCCGTGCGGTCGCCTGAAGGGGCCCCCGCGCCCACGGGTGGACCGGCATCGCCCACGGTAGCTTGCATCTTCATGTCCGGGAGAGATGACATGATGATCAGAGGCTGTGGGTCTTGTGGTCGAAGGTTGGCGTGGTGGGCAACGCAAAGCAAAGCGTTGTGCACGGCAAGCCTGCCGACGCGGCGCTCATTCGCGCAGGCGCGTGATTTCGTACGACTCGTCGAGTTCGCGGTCGAAGCAGCGCTGGAAATATTCGGCCACCACCGGCCGCTCGGCCGCGTCGCACTTGTTCACGAAAGACAGGCGAAAGGCCAACGCCGGGTCGCGGAATATCTCGATGTTCTCGGCCCAGGTGATGACCGTGCGGGGCGACATCAGCGCCGACACATCGCCGCTGGCGAAACCCTTGCGGGTCAGGTCGGCGACCGCGACCATCGCCTGGACCAGGGTCGTGCCCGCGGCATCGGCCAGCGCCGGCACACGCGCCTGCACGATCGCCACCTCTTCGTCGCGCGGCAGGTAATCGAGCGAGGCGACGATGTTCCAGCGGTCGATCTGCGCATGGTTGAGCCGCTGCGCACCGTGGTACAGGCCGTTGAGGTTGCCCTGCCCGACCGTGTTGGCGGTGGCGAACAGGCGGAAGAAGGGATGTGGCCGCAGCACCCGGTTCTGGTCCATCAGCGTGAACTTGCCGCCCTGCTCGAGCACGCGCTGGATCACGAACATCACGTCCGGCCGGCCGGCGTCGTATTCGTCGAACACCAGCGCCACCGGACGCTGCAGCGCCCAGGGCACGATGCCTTCCTGGAATTCGGTCACCTGCTGGCCGGCGCCAGGCCAGCGCTGGGCCGCTCCCGAGCGGGCCTGACCCCCTCGGGGGGCGGACCGCCGCAAGGCGGACCTGGGGGCAGGCTTGATGACGACCGCGTCCTTGCCCACCAGGTCGAGCCGGCTGATATGGCCGTCCAGGTTGACGCGCACGCAGGGCCAGTTCAGCCGCGCTGCGACCTGCTCGATATGGGTCGACTTGCCGGTGCCGTGCAGCCCCTGCACCAGCACACGACGGTCGCGCGTGAAGCCGGCCAGGATCGCCAGCGTCACGGCCGGGTTGAAGCGGTAGACCGGGTCGATGTCGGGCACGTGTTCGTCGCGCGTGCCGAAGGCCGGCACCATCAGGTCGGAGTCGAGACCGAACAGCGCGCGCGCCGAAAGCCAGCGGTCGGGCAGCAGGGTGCTGAGGTCGGTCACGGTAAAGCTTTCGTTTTCAATCCCCGGCCGCGCGCAGGGGCCGCCTGCGCATCGATCTGGCTCAGGGCCTGCGCGGCGCGCTGCAATGCCGGCAGCCACTGCCGCGCCTTGTCTGCATTCAGGCGCATGACCGGCGCCTGGATGGCGATACACAGGTTCGACGGCGCGCGCGCCGCGTCCCCTCGTGGCGCGCGTGCCGCGTCCCCTCGTGGCACCCGCACCGCAATACACAGCAGGCCGGGCAGGAACTCCTCGTCGTCGAGCGCATAACCGTCCTTGCGCACGCGGCGCATCTCGCGCTCGAGCAACTCCGGCGCGGTGATGGTCTTGGCCGTGTACTGCTCCAGCGGCGCGTGCCCGAGCAGCCGGCGGCGCTGCGCCGGGCTCATCTGCGCCAGCATCACCTTGCCGCTGGCCGAGCAATGCGCCGGCACGCGCGAACCGGCGCGCAGGTAAAAGCGCAACGGCGCGGCGGTTTCGACCCGGTCCAGGTACACCACCTCGCTGCCCGACAGCGCCGTGATGTTGCAGCTTTCACCCACCTCTTCGACCAGCCGGCGCAGCACCGCGTGGCGCGCACCGTGGTGGCTGTCGTTGAGCAACAGGTTCTCGGCCAGGCGGCGCAGGCGCGAGCCGGTGCCGTAGTGGCGGCCGTCGCCCTCGCGCTGCAGCAGGCCGGC
>JANMYG010000295.1:0-1975 GCA_031381865.1 Betaproteobacteria bacterium
GGCTCAGGGCAGGCCAAGCTCCCTTCGACAGGCTCAGGGCGAACGGGAATTCTCATTTCGGCAACGACCAATAGTCAACGGCCGGGTGGTTGCTCGTGCGCAGCCGCCAGGGGCGCGACGGCGGCACCACCGCCCGCGCGCAGCGCCAGTTGCCGCGCGCGGTAGGCAACGATACGCGCGCGCAGCCCGGGCACAGCGGCCGAGCGCACCAGCGCGGCGAGGTCGGCATCGCGGTGGTCGGCGCGTGTCGCGGCACGGATGGCGGCGGCGGTCACGCGATCGACCGGCTGCGTCGTGTGGGACGCTTGGGTTGTGTGGGTCGTGTGGGTCGCTTGGGTCGGCTGGGCAGGCAACGCTGGCAAGGTCGGCTGGTCGCCGATGGCCGACACCAGGCCGGCTGCCAGCGCGGCGCGTGCGTCGAATTCCGCTCCTTCGAGCACCACGCGCCGTGCCGCGTCCGTGCCGATGCGCTCGGCCAGGCGGCGCGTGCCGAGCACGATGCCGAACTGCGCACCCGGAAACCGCAGCGTCGTGTCTTCGGCCGCCACGCGCTGCTCGCACACCACGAACAGGTCGGCGCCCGCGCCCCAGGTGCGGCCATGGGCCAGCGCCACGGTGTGCACGGGCGCGTGCCACCACATCGACAGCAGCAGCTCGATGCGCACCAGGCGCAGCAGCAGGTCGCCGTCGGACACGGTGTCCAGGTCGGACAGGTCCAGCCCGGTGCAGAAATGCCGGCCTGCGCCGCGCAGCACCAGCGTGTGTGTCGCGCCGTCGGCGATGGCCTGGCCGCTCTCTGCAATCAGCGACTCGACCAGGCCGGGCCCGAGTGCATTGCCAAGGTCGGGCCGGTTCAGCGTGAGCGTCGTCACGCCGGAATCATGCTGGACGATCAACACAGGCCGGCCTGCGCACGTACGGCGACCGAACGGTCCCAGAGGTTGGGCAGCAGCGCGTTGTCGTAACCGGAGACGAAGTTCAGCACGCCGCCCGATGCGTCCAGCCGGTGCCGGCGCACCGCGCCGATGTTGGCGCCGTAGACATGGATGCTCACCGCTGGCCCGCCGCCCCAGGCATGGCTCACGCGGTGCCAGTCGCCCAGCGTGGGTGAGACCGCCTCGATGTCGCAGACCTGCATCACATGCTGCTTGCCGGTGGCGACCGGTTGCCCGCCCTGCAGGTGGAACTCGTCGCAGCGTTCGGCACCGCGCAGCACACCCACCAGACCCCACACCGTATGGTCGTGCACCGGCGTGCTCTGGCCGGCGCTCCAGACAAAACTGACGACCGAAAACCGCTCCAGCGGATCGGCGTGCAGCAGGTACTGCGCGTAGCGGTCCTGCCGCGGCGCGGCAAAGGCCTCGGGCAACCAGTCGTCGCGCGCGAGCAGGCGCGCCAGGTGGGCGCGACCATCGGCCAGCAGCCGGCGCTCTTCGGTTGTCGCGCCCGCCAGGATGGTCATGGCGCTGACGAATTCGCGCAGTGGAGCGATGCTATCGGTCATTGCGGTTCTCCTGGCAAGATCGGTCGCGCCCTGCGGTGCGGCCGGTGTGGTGCTGCGCGCTGGCGTACGCCGGCTACGATGGCGGCTCGGCCGCCTCGGGCAAAACCTTGACGCTGTCAATCTGGCGGCCCTGTCGTTCTGCCCGCTGGAGCATGGGCCGCCAGGCCTCGCTCATGGTAACCCCGGACCATTGATTTTTTCCCAAAATGATGACAAGTCAATCTCTGTTCGCTCAGGGCGAACGGTGTCTTGAATATCGAGAACCTCAACAAAGGCGCAAACATGAAAGTTCTCTCCAGCGTACGGGTCGTCGAGATCGGGGGCATCGGCCCCGGCCCATTCTGTGCCATGCACCTCGCCGACCTGGGCGCGGACGTGGTCTCGGTCGTGCGCCCGCTGCCGTCGCAGGCACCGAATCCCGGTCGCACCGTGCTCAACCGCGGCAAGCGCAGCGTCACCGCCGACCTCAAG
>JANMYG010000315.1:0-7166 GCA_031381865.1 Betaproteobacteria bacterium
CCGTCCCAGTCGGCATAAACCGCGATCGTGCGCAAGCCTGTGGCCATGCCGTCAGTCGCGCCGCTTCTTCGGAACCGGCCTCGCCGGCTTGAGCAGGCCAGCGAGGACGCGAGAACTGGTGAAGCCGCTGGCGCCCATCCACGCGCTCGCGTCGCCGGCCGGCTTCGCACGCGGGCGAACGGATGGCACGGGTGTATCGACATGCCGCACGGCTTCGTCGCGCCCGGCGCGCTGCACAGGCACGGGAGCGGTGACCGTGGTCTTTCGGCCGCGCACCTCGGCCTGCTGCGTGAGCACGGCCTTGCCCACTGCTGCCGCGCTGCGCCCGGCGGGCAACCTGGCGTCCTGCAGCTCGCGGCCCAGCGGGTCCGCCTGCCCCAGCAGGTCGAGGTCCCTCTCGATGCCGAGCACCTGCATGACAGCCAGGTAGGCACCGATGGTTACGCCCGACCCGCCACGCTCCAGGCTGCGCAAAGTCATGGGTGCCATGCCAGCCCGTTCGGCCACCTGCTTGGACGACAGTCGTCGGCGTCTGCGGGCCAGACGCAGCCGCTCGCCGAACTGATGCAGGTGGTCCGCGGTCGCTGGCGGAAGGGGTGAAGTCTTCTGGGCCATAGTGGCAATATTTTAGCTATAAATTAATAATATCGCCATAATATTTTCACTATTTTCCCTGAGTCCGCGCCGACAGGGTCAGGCCGTCGCCACCGCCGCTGCGTTCGCGACGGCCTCTTGTGCGGACGCAACGACGGTCCGTGCGGCGGAAAACCTGCCGGTCAGAAGACGCAGGCGCCTGCCACCACGACCTGCGCCAGAAGCGCAGGCCGGCGGTCAAGGCAGGCGCCGCGCACAGCGCTTGCATCGCCACCCCTGGACCCTCGACGGCTCTGCGCCTTGCTCCTTGAAGCCAGGCGATTGCGCCACCGAAAGCAGGGGCCGGTTCAGCCCCGAGAAGGTGCGGGCCAGACGGAAACCAATGTTGTTGTTGCGGTTGTCCGTGGTGTTCCTGTTGCGGTTGGCTGAACGTACGTTATCGGGATTGTTGTTCCAGCCGCCCCGCCTCATCGATCGCCCGCGCCGCATGCTCGTAACGCTTCAGGCGCAGATGCCGCAGGTCCTTTGCCAACCGCATGCCGAACCGGAGCTTTTCCAGACCCAGGTTGGAGGAACGCAACAGGGCCTGGGGCTCGCGACCGAACTGGGTGCGGCGCGCGGGCTCGCGCCGGCTGGGCGATTCGGGCGGGGGCGCTGCCCCGGCACCCCCGGAATCTGGTTGTTGGCCCATCATTTCGCGCTCTGCTGGGTAGGTTGTAAAGGGGTAAGGATTGAAAGTGTAAGGGTCCGGGCCAGACGGAAACCAATGTCGCCGTAGCGGTCGTCCAAGACGAACCCGAGACGGATGGCTGAACGCGCGTCGACGGGAAGGTCGAACCAGCCACCGCCACGCAGGACGCGGCGCCCCTGCTCAGTGCAGCTGTTTTGCCAGCTTGAACCGTCTAATGGTGCATTCTTGTAGCCACCATGCCAACAATCGGTGGTCCATTCCCAGGCGTTACCGTGCATGTCAAACAGGCCAAAGGCATTGGCCTTGTACGACCGTACCGGTGCTGTGAACACATAACCATCAGAGCATTCAGCGATCGTAAAGTCCTTACGCTGTGCCTTTGCACCGCGATCTCCCACGTTCGCGTGCGTGCATAGCTCTTCCGAGCGATCACCAAAGCTGTAGCGGGTGGTGGAGCCCGCCCGTGCGGCATATTCCCATTCAGCTTCACTCAAAAGGAGATAGGTCTGGCGGGTTGTCTTACTCAGCCACATTGCGTAAGCCGTGGCATCGGCCCAGCTGACACAGACCACCGGATGTTGGTCGGTCTGCTCGAAGCCCGGTGAGCTCCAACTGCGATTGGGGTCCAGCTTGAATTCCTTGCTGTCCCAGGAGTGGCAGCCCGGTTTGACTTCGTAGCGTGAATCCTTGATGAAGGCATCAAACTGCCCGCGGGTGACTTCGGTCTCCATCACCGCCAATTTTTTGGTGAAGGTCACTGGATGCTGCGGGCCTTCGTCGTCGCCACGGTCTTGTTCCGACGCGGCCGAACCCATGCGGAAGCTTCCGGGCGGCACCACCCGAAGCCAGGGGCACACAGTGTCGTCACCACAATCGCGCAGTCGGGTGCCGGCGGGATAAGGCGAGTCTGCGGCGGTCGTGGCAGCTGACAGCAGCGGTGCCCCCGTCACCTTCCTCTGGAACGCCCGGATGAGTTCAGGCCCGGCGAAAGGCAGGACCACTCCGGCAGCAAAGATGGCCAGCAGCATGAGCCAGTAAGTCGCGCGCAGGGCCCGCAGCCGCCAGGAAGCGGGGCCTTGCGCCTGCGGGTAGAGAACCGGCAGCACCATGTCGCGCCAGCGCGGCTCGGCCGTGGCTGCGGCAGCGACAGTGTTGCGGGTGGCGGCGCGCGTGGCAGGTGCAGGCGCAGGGGCGGTAGCCGAACGCTTTGCGGTCGGCGCGGCGCCCGCGGCATCCGCAGGCGGCCGGTCTTGCGGGCCGGTGTTGCCGGTTGACGCATCGTGCTCAGGGGCTGACACGTTTGTCCCCCGAATCGGATGGGCTCGTCGCTGCAAGCGGGTCCAACAGACTCTCCAGCGCGCTGGCAATGCGACGCACATCGTGGTCCCAGCCGGTCGTGCTCAGTTCAATGGCGTTGAACCTCAACAAGCCCAACAGATTGCCGGGCAGGTCCGCTGCCGACGGCATGCGGGCGCCATCGACGAGCACGGGCAAGATGGGCTTGCCCAGTTGCAGGGCGATTGTGACCTCGTAGCTCAACCAATCGCTGGCGCTTGGTGTCCAGTCACGGCCGATCAGCACCAGTACCACCGACGCCGCCGCGAGCGACCGCTGCAGCGTCTCGGCGAAGTCCGCGCCCGGCTCGATCGCACTCTGGTCCAGCACCAGTTGGTAGAGGAAACGTCGCTGGAGCTGGGCATGCAGCACTTTCGTGATGTCGGCGTCGCTGCGGCGGTAGCTGATGTAGATGTTCGGGAGCGAAGCCTTTACCAACTTGGCCCGTTGCCGCCATGGCGGCCGCCTGTGCGGAACGTTCTGCGCTGGACGTTTCTTCCCCTGCACGTGGGCCGCCCGCGGCGCCGGCAGGGCCGCGGCCACCTCGCGCCACGGAACCGATCATTTTTTCGGCCATCGCCCTGCCCTCGGCTGCGGCGCGCCTGCCGTGCCAGCCGAGCCAGCAGACTGCGAACCAGCCGGTCAGGGCGCCCGCGGCCACCCAGCGCAGCGGATTCCAACTGAGGCTTTGCGCGTCTTCGGCCCGCGCAGCGCGCGCAAATTGTTCCGTCGCCTCGAGGCTGAGCTCGAGATCGAACTCACCGCGCAATACGCCGAGGTAGATCACGTCGCGCAGCGGGCTGTCGGCGGGCTCGCCCTCCAGCACACCGGCGAGGCCGATGCGCTGGCCCAGGGCGCGCCACCACGGCAGACGGTTTCTGGCAGCGGCCCCCGACAGATCGGTGGCTACCGGCCCCAGGGACCAGTCGGCACCACCGCCTTGTGCATCGCCTGCGGTGTCGAACAGTTGCCGGATGACCTCGCGCACCTGGCGCCGCGTGGCCAGGGGCAGGCTGAGCAGCAGTGCGCGGCGCAGCCAGTCGGGCATCAGGCCGTGCCGGCACCAGGGCAACTGGGCGATGGCCACGAGACGCGCCTCCAGCAGCCGCGCATCGGGCACCGGCGCCGGTGCGCCGGGCGCGCCGGGCAGCGCCGGGTCGGGCAAGCGGTGCGCAAGGTAGGCCGTGAGGTCGGCCGACAGCAGCGGGTAGGCGGCGCTGGCGGCCAGCCAGGTGAACGCCGTGGGGCCCAGATAGGCCCGCAGCTGTTCCACCAGCGCCACCAGTTCCGCATCGGCCGGGGCAACGCGGCCGAGCCAACGGGTCGGGTCGTCGGCGAGCAGGGTTGGCCATTCGGCTGGCGCGCCAGGCAGGGGGCCGAGCGCCATCAGCTCTCCCCGGCGCAACCAGCGGGCAGCGGCGAGCCAGGCGTCCATCTGGCTCGGCACGAGCAGGAACGATGGCTCGTGCGCAGGTTGCTGCTCACCGGCCAACACGTCTTCGGCAGCCCCCCAGGTGGTCATCGGCCTGGGCGTCACCAGCACACGCCGGGGCCAGGTCGCCAGGGCCGGCACCAGCCAGGGCTGCAGGCGGCCGCTGGCGTGGTCGAGCAGGCCTTGACCATCACCCAGGATCAGCAGGCCCTGGCCCGCATGTTGCGCCGCCACGGTGGCCAGCGGCACATAACGTTGCGGCGCCTGCGACAGCCTGCTGCGCTGGTTGCGCAGCGGTGCGACCCAGCGCGGATCGCGGTCGAACTCGTAGAGCACCATCCGCACGCCTTCAGCCGCCAAGTCGCGCACCGTCTCGATGGCCCAGTGCGCCTGCTGGTCGCCGCTGCGCAGGCGATCGACCAGCACCACGTATTCCGGCGTGGACGGGCGCTGGCTGAACACGGCGGTGAACAGGCCAGCCCTGGCGGCCGAGGCACGCACGCTGGCAAAGATGTCGAGTTCACGCACGTAACCGGGGTTGGCCCGGCGCAGCAGGCGCACCGCGCGCCGCAGTCCCTCGCGCCGCGTGCCCGATACCGGCAACAACTGGCGCGCAAACACTTCCTGTTCACGCAGTTTCTCGCGCGTGGTGATGCGCTGGACGAAGTTCTGGCGCGTGCGCCGCACGGCCAGCCCGGCGGTTGCAGCCACGAATACCAAGGCGGCGTAGAAGGCGGGGTGGATGCCGAACAGCCATGGCGGATTCGTCGGGAGTTTCGGTTGCGCTGCCGCTGCTGCAGCAGAGGCCGCAGCGGCGGCGGCTTCGGCCGCGGAAGGCAGCTGGACTTCCAGTTTCATCACCACTTTGCCTGCCGTGCTCGGCGCTTGCGATGCGGCAGGGGCGGCTAGAACCGTCGCTGCAGGCCCCGCAGGTGGGGCCGACCAATCCCGCCAGATTTTGTAGCCGTACCAGGCCTCGCCCAGCAGCAACATGACCAAACCCCCGAGCAGCCAGCGCCGGACGCTGCGTTTGCGCGCGACCTGCCGGGCGGCGGCGTCCTGGACAGGCCCGGGACCATCGTCAGGCTTCGGGCCCACCAGCGGTTCGGGGTTGTCCCAGGCGCCCAGCCAGCCGTCGAAAACGGTATCGAAAGCCGCCTGCTCCCGCGCGGACTTGCACAGGATGGCGCGCACGGCGCCGCGCGCGCTGGACGGGTCGGCCGTCAACCAGCCGCGCTCTTGCGCCGCGTCGAGCCAGGCTTCCAGATGCAGGTGGGCGCGTGTGTCCATCCGGACGTCGGTCTTGTCGCGCAGCAGCGGCAGCAGTTGCCAGCGCAATGCGTCGACCCAGGCGGGGGCCACTGCGTGCTGCATCACGTTGAAGTATCCAGGCGCGGGCGGCGCGTGTACTGCCTGCAGCCGGCTCAGCGTGAGGCAGCGGCCGCAACGCTGGGGGCCGACTCCAGGTGGCGGCGCGCGGCCGCCTGGTCTTCGGGCGCCTTGACCAATACTGCCAACGCGCGCAGTGCAGCCTGGGTGGGCACCGGCTGGCTGGCCGACACCTCGGGGTCCTGCGTCAGCGCGGCGATGTAGGCCAGGAACTCGGAAGTCGAAGGCCGCTTGCGCAGGTCCAACTGGCCGGAACGCAGATCCTCGAACAGACCCAGCGCGCTGTCGAGCATCGGCCCTGCCTCCACCTGCAGGCCCTTGAGCCGGCGCAGGGTGATGGCCAGCAGCCGCTCGCGCGTCACCGGGGGCAGGTGGTAGAAGATGCAGCGGCGCAAGAAGGCATCAGGCAGTTGTTTCTCGGAGTTGCTGGTGATCACCACCACCGGCCGCAGCTTGGCGCCGGCCTTCACTTCATGGCCGCCTTGCCATTCGCGGATGCGGAAGTAGTGGCGCTCGACCTCGTTCAGCGCGTCGTTGGGGAAGTCGCGCGATGCCTTGTCGATCTCGTCGATCAGCACCACGGCGCGGCCTGGGCCGGCGTACCACACGGGCAAGGTGCCGGCGGCAAACAGTGTGCCGGCCTGCTGCGGAGGCAAGCTCTGGATCACGGCCCGGCCGAGCGCGCCGTACTCGACAAAACGCAGGGCGTGCAGCGCATCGGCGTCCTTGCTGATCTGCGCTGCCTGGAAGCGCGCCACGTGGTCGAAGTTGTAAAACAGGTCCTGCGCCACGCTGCTGGATTTGGTCTCGAACTTGTACAGCGGCAGGCCCAGTTCCAGTGCCAGCTTTTCGGCCAGCTGGGTCTTGCCGGTGCCGGGCTCACCCGTCAGCAGCAAAGGCTGGTCGAGCAGCAACGCGGTGTTGACGGCGTCGCGCAGGCCGGGCTCGGCGTCGTAGTTGTCGGGCCCGAAATAGCGGTCGCGATCGATGGAGTCGATCAGCACCGGTTTGGCGGGTGCGGGTGTGCCGGGGCGACCCTCGAACCAGGCTCTTGGATTAGGCATGTTCATGGCTCCTTGCGGGTCGGATTGGTCACTTCGGTCACGTGCGTCGCTGGGGTCAACGAGTTCGATCGGGTCGGGATCATGGGCTGGTGAACCAATGCCGCGCTTTCTCGGCGAATGCGCGCATCGGCCAGGTGGCACGAGCCGACGGCGGCAGCTGGCTGCAGAGGATCGTGATGTCATCACTCAGGTTGTCCATCGCGTGGTTTTGCGCCCATTGCGTGATGGCGATCTCGTCCAGCTCGGGCAGCGAGCCCAGCACCGCCGCCTGGATCGTGCCGTCGGTCTCGGCCTGCAACAGCGCGCGCTCGAAATCCGCGGCCAGCGCCGCCCGTTCGCCCGGGCTTGCTTGCCCTTCACGCTCCAGATTGATCGCCACCACCAGCATGTTGGCGCTGTTCAGATCCGGCCAGTTGGCGAGCACTTGCAACAGGCCACCCAGGGCGCGCACGGCCTGGCCGGCCTCCGTGCGGTCCTGGCAGGCGACCCACAGCAAGGTGGGGCGTTGCCGGGCCAGGTGCGCCGCTACCACCTCTTCGATCGGCGACAGCGGCCGTGGCCCCAGGCAATAGGCAATGGCGCGCTGGAAATGCTGCCGGGCATCGTCCACCGAAACTGGCGCCCGGGCTGCAGCAGGCCAGGCGAAGGATTTGAAATGCCC
>JANMYG010000316.1:0-9298 GCA_031381865.1 Betaproteobacteria bacterium
ACCCCGCGTTCCAGCGGGCTGCCTTCGGCAGCGCTGAGCGCCACGGTATCCGTGTCAACGATCGGCATGAACCGGCCACCCCGCAATCGCCGCAATCCGGCTAGTTTGGAATCGGCATAAACCGGCCACCAGCACGCGGCAGAACGGCGCCCACCAGATCATCGTGGCTGCGCACAACGGATGAAGGCATTGCGGGGACCACCGGGACCGAGGCACGCCCCAAGACGCCGCCGCAGCGGCACAATGGCGTCGTGAGGCGCCCCAACATTGCAATTTGCCCGACAGCTAAGAAGCAGGCACGGCGCAGTGTGTGGGGATACTGTCGGGCTTGCGAAATTTGGGTTTTCTCGCCGCCTCGTCAGGCCGCTCTGGTTCTCACTTCAAAGTGACAGGGTATAGACCTCAGCTACTGCGCGTACCTCGGCACTGTCGCTTGCCAACGATCTGTCCCACTCTGCGCCGGTAGCGCCGGTACTCGGAACGAGACCTTTGATCATTGCGGCTACCTCTTCGGTATTTGCATCGAGTTCGGCGACTTGCTCATGGCCAGGTAGGAAGAGTCTTGCGACCGGACCTTCCGCGCCTTGGATGATGATCAAGTACTTTGTGACAGATCGATGTGTTGTCTGTACATGACGCGCTGGAACTTCCCGACCAAATCCTTGGCTCATAAGTCACCTTTACAAGTCGATCGATCAAGACGATCGATCAAGACGATCTTCGGCATTCTGCGCCTTTGTCCGGCAGGCGGCGGTCGCTTGGCGGATGCCGGGGTCGGCCGGTGCAGCACGCGAGGGACGCATGAACCGAGACGGCAACGCAGACGCGGCACTGCCCCGCAACATCGCAACATGCCCAAAGGCGTGGTGGCCGTGCCCGGTCAAGAAATGCATGCCTGCATCAAGCCACCCTTGCAATGAGGGTGAGCGCCGCGCAGGCCTGATCCAGCCCACCGCCAAGCGTGACGCGGAGGGCCCCCAACGCCACCACCGTTGCCAAACACCACTGGTTCGAAAACATCAAGCTGTTCCCGGCGCGGCATCGATTGCCGGTCAGTGCCCCCGGGTCGCGGATACCGAATACGATCAGCCAACCACACTGAAGCAGCGAGCGGGACCAGCATGAACGTGAATTTCGTCGACACCACGCTGCGCGATGGGGCGCAAAGTCTTTGGGCGATGTGGATGCGCACGGGTGTGATGGAGCAGGTGGCGCCCGATCTGGACGCCGCCGGCCTTGCCGCGATCGAGCTGCCGCTCAATCCCACGTTCTTCAAGAAACGCATCCGGGACATGAAGGAAGACCCGTGGGAAATGCTGCGCCTGATGGCGCGCCTCATGCCGCGCACACCCAAGGCCTGCATGGCGGGGGCGACGATCAATTCCTTCGAGCCGCCGCCGCGCTCGATCGTCAAGCTGTTCTACCAGCGCGTGGCCGCGACGGGCGCCTTCAATCGCGCACAGCTGATGGCAAACACCATGGACCAGCGGACGCGGGATTTCCCGTGGCTGGTCCCGCTGCACCGTGAACTCGGCATCCAGGTGGTGATCGCGCTCGCCTACCAGATCAGATCTCGCCGCGCCATACCGACGCCTACTATGCGCAGCTGACGCGCGATGTGCTGGTTTTCAAGCCGGACGCGATCTACCTCAAGGACCAGGGCGGCCTCGTCACCGTGGACCGCGTTCGCACGCTGCTGCCGGCGATGCTTGCCAATGCCGGTGGCGTGCCGGTCGAGTTCCATTCCCACTGCACCACCGGGCTGGCGCCGCTGTGTTACCTCGAGGCCGCGAAGCTGGGCGTCGGCACGCTGCATACCGGTGTGCCGCCGCTGGCGAACGGCTCGGCGCAGCCGTCGATATTCAACGTGGCGGGCAATCTGCGCATGATGGGGTACGCGCCGCAAGTGGCGCTCGCGCGCTTGCGGCCGGTGTCCGAGCGGCTCATGTTCATCGCCCGCAGCGAGGGGCTGCCGATCGGTGCGCCGCTCGAATACGCCCACGCGCAGTATGTGCACCAGGTGCCAGGGGGCGTGATCTCGAACCTCAGGCACCAGCTGGCCGAATTGCGCATCCAGGACCGCCTCGATGAAGTGCTGGACGAGACGGTGCGCGTGCAGTGGGAGCTGGGGTATCCGATCATGATCACGCCCTACTCGCAGTTCGTCGTGACGCAGGCGGCCATCAACATCGCCACCGGGCGGCGCTACGAGATCGTGACCGACGAAATCATCCGGCTGGCGCAGGGCGTCTATGGCGAGGACTCCGGATTCCTCGCCATGGACCAGAACTTGAAGGACCGGGTGCTGGCGCTGCCGCGTGCGCGCGAGCTGGCCGGCCACGATGTGGGCGACCTGCCGCTGTCGGACATCCGTTCGTCGCTTGGCGCAGGCGGCATGTCGGACGAAGACCTGCTGCTGCACTACATCATGAAGGAGGGCACCGAGATCGCGGCAATGCGCAGTGCAGGCCCGTACCGCCGCTTCGGACCGGACACGCCGCTGCGCATGTTGCTGGTCGAATTGGGCAAGCACAAGCGCGTTTGCCAGGTCAGCGTCAGCAAAGGGTCCGAGTCCTTGCTGGTGCGCAGAAACCCGGCCTGATGCGCCGGCAGGAATACCAAGGGAGAAACAAGTGGGCGATTCAATCCGCAGCCTGACGGGCGACGATGTTCGGCAGATTGCCGATGTGGTGCAGGTACTGGAGCAGTCGGGCTTCGACTTTCTGCAACTGGAACTGGGCGACCTGAAACTGACGATCTCCAAGGGCGCTGCGCCGCTCCAGTCGACCGCAGTGATGAGCGACAGCGCCGTGTTGGCCGCCGCGTCGGCGAGTTTGCCCGCTGCGACGGCGGCAAGTGCGGGCCAGGACGCGCAGTGCCCGCCCGCGCCTGCGCCGGGCGTGGCGCTGACCCTGGCCGAGGACGTGGTGGCGGTGGTCGCGCCGATCGTCGGAAAGTTCTATGCGCAGCCCGAGCCCGGCGCGCCGCCGTTCGTCACGCTGGGCGCGCAGATCGAACCGGAAACGACGGTGGCGCTGATCGAGGTCATGAAGTTGTTCAACGCGGTATCCGCCGGCGTGCGCGGTGAGGTGGTGGAGATCTGCGTGACGAACGGGCAGTTCGTCGAGCATGGGCAGGTGCTGTTCCATGTCCGGACCCGTTAGGCCGGTGCTGCCGGGTTCGGTATCCCGGGTCTTTGTCGCGAATCGGGGCGAGATCGCGGTACGCATCATTCGCGCCTGCCAGGGGATGGGCCTGGAGACCGTCGTCGGTGTGTCGGAGGCCGACCGCGACACGCTGGGGGCGCGTCTGGCCGATCGGGCGGTTTGTGTCGGCCCTGCGGCCGCGGCGGACAGTTACCTCAGCAGCGACCGGCTGCTTGCCGCCGCGCTCGGTACCGGCTGCGACGCGCTGCATCCGGGTTATGGGTTTCTGTCCGAATCAGCGCAGTTCGCGCAGCGATGCGCCCAGGCCGGCATGGTGTTTGTAGGCCCGTTGCCGGAGCAGATTCAGCGGATGGGAAACAAGCTCGAGGCGCGTGCACTCGCACAGCGCGCCGGCGTGCCGATGCTGCCGGGGTCGGCCCTGGTCCGGTCGCCCGCCGAAGCCGGCGAGCTGGCGCGCGGCATCGGTTATCCGGTCATGCTCAAGGCCGCGGCGGGCGGCGGTGGGCGCGGCATGAAGATCGTTGGCCAGGCCGATGAACTCGAAGCTGCCTTCGCTGCCGCGGCTGCCGAGGCGCGGGCCGCATTCGGCGATGCCTCGCTCTACCTGGAGCGTTACCTTGTCAACGCGCGCCACATCGAGGTGCAGGTGCTTGGCGACCAGCAGGGGAACATCGTGCACCTCGGCGAACGCGATTGTTCGCTGCAGCGGCGCCACCAGAAGCTGGTCGAGGAGTCGCCTGCGCCGGGTATCACGCCTGAATTGCGCCGGCAGATCTGCGAGGTCGCCGTGGCGCTCGCGCGCAGCATCGGTTACCAGAGTGCCGGCACGGTCGAGTTCATCGTCGACCAGGACGCGCGGCATTTTTATTTCCTCGAGATGAACACGCGCATCCAGGTCGAGCACCCGGTCACGGAAATGGTCACCGGCATCGACCTGGTGCAGCAGCAACTGCGCATCGCCCGTGCCGAGCCGCTGCCTTTCAGTCAGGCCGACATCGTGCCGCGCGGCCATGCGATCGAATGCCGCATCAATGCGGAGTCGCCGTCCGACGGGTTTCGGCCCAGCCCCGGTCTGTTGACGACATGGTCACCACCGCAGGGCCCCAACATCCGGGTGGACACGCATTGTTATGCGGGCTACCGGATCCCGCCTTTCTACGACTCGCTGATCGCCAAGACGGTCGTCTACGGGTCCACGCGCGCGCAGGCGATCGAGCGCATGCGCCACGCGTTGGCCCGCTTCGGCGTCGCCGGCGTCCACACCACGCTGCCGTTCCTGCAATCCGTGCTGGCATCCCCGACCTTCGGTGCCGGGCGTGTCAACACGCAGTCCGTGGATGCACTGCTGCTCGATTTCGCGGCGGCGCAGGCCGCCGACGAAACGGTATGAACACCGCCCGGCACTGCGGCCTCAACCGCGGTAGAAGATGCGGTAGATCGCGCCCGCGTAGTCGTCGGCCACCAGCAGCGAACCGTCGGGCAGCACCAGCACATCCGCGGGGCGGCCCCAGGCCGTCTCGCCCTGCAGCCAGCCGGTGGCGAAGGGCTCGTAGGCCACCGCCTTGTCGCCCTGCAGGCGCACCAGGGTCACCCGGTAACCGATCTTCTGCGAGCGGTTCCACGAGCCGTGCTCGGCAATGAAGATCTGGTTGCGGTACTGCGCCGGGAACATGGCGCCGGTGTAAAAACGCATCCCGAGCGCGGCCACGTGCGGCCCGAGTTTCTGCGCCGGCGCGGTGAACTCGTCGCAGCGGCGTTTGCGGCCGTACTCGGGGTCCGGCAGGTCGCCGGCGTGGCAATACGGAAAACCGAAGTGCAAACCGCTGCGCGGCGCGTGGTTGAGCTCGTCGCCGGGCACGTCGTCGCCCAGCATGTCGCGGCCGTTGTCGGTGAACCAGAGCTGCCGGTTCTGCGGCTGCCAGTCGAAGCCGACGCTGTTGCGCACGCCCGCGGCCACCAGTTCCGGGTTGCCGCCGTCGGCGTTCATGCGCAGGATGTTCGCGTGGCGCTGCGAATCGGGCTCGCACACGTTTCATGGCGCGCCCACCGGCACATACAACTTGCCGTCCGGGCCGAAGGCGATGAACTTCCAGCCGTGGTGTGTTTCGCCCGGCAGCCTGTCGGTCACCACCACGGGCGCCGGCGGGTTGTCGAGGCGCCGCTCGATGTCGTCGAAACGCAGGATGCGGCTGACGGCCGAGACGTACAGGTTGCCGTCCTTGTAGGCCACGCCCACGGGCATCTGCAGCCCGCTGGCCACGACGCTGGGCGCACGCGCCTTGAACGCCGCATCGAAGCGCAGCGCGTGCACCTTGCCCGCGCGCATGGAGCCGACGAACAGCGTGCCGCCGCTGGCGTCGGTGCGCCCGAGCGCCATCTGGCGCGCGTTGTCGACCCGGGCGAACAACTCGATGGCAAAACCCGGTGGCAGCTTGATCTGCTCCAGCGGCAGCTCGGCAGCGGCCGATGCGCCGCCGAGCAGGGCCAGCGCCAGCCCGATGGACAGGATGGGTGTGCGCATTGACGCGGCTCCTCTCGGTGGTGGACGTGCCACTATGGCACAGGGGGCCGGTTGCGCCTGCGGCCGTGCCGGGCACCCACCCGGCGGCTGTGCCAGAATGCCCGCGATAAGCAGCGCGGGTCCGGCCGGGCGCGCCGACTGCACCATCCGAAGGAACCGTCCCATGGCCACCTACCTCGTCGTCGATACCCTGTTGACCAACCCCGAGCTGTACGAACAGTACAAGTTGAAGGCCAGACCGATCGTCGAGCACTACGGCGGCGAGTACCTGGCCCGGGGCGGCAAGCTGTCGGTCAAGGAGGACGCGTTGTGGTCACCGACCCGCGTCGTGTTGATCCGCTTTCCTACCGCCGCGCAGGCCGAGCAGTTCTACCAGTCGCCCGAGTACCAGGACCAGGCCGTTCTGGGCATCGGCAAGGAATCGGCGCGACGCACGGTGTTTTTTGTCGACGGCGTGTGAGACATCCTGTGTCGATCGCCCACTGGTTGCATCAACGACCGGGCGCGAGTGCGCATCCCGGCGGCGTGCCACGCGCTACCAGGGCGGGCCAGCCGCGGCACGGTGCGGGCAGCGTACGGCGTGCGCCAGGACCATGTTTCGCCGGCCCACTGCAACACGGCCCGCGTTCATGACAAGCAGACTTCTGCGCAGCTGCATCGTGTGCCTGGTTTTTGCGGGCGCGGGGACGGCGGGCGCGGCCACGCTCGAAGGCCAGCGTTTCGACGACGGCGTGCGGCTGGCCAACCAGCAGTTGCAGCTCAACGGGGTGGGGGTGCGCGCCGTCATGTTCATCAAGGGTTACGTGGCCGCCCTGTACCTGCACGAGAAGGCCGCCAGCTTGCAGGACATGGTCGAGATGCAGGGCGCCAAGCGCCTGCAGTTGCGCATGCTGCACGGCGCGGCGCCCGAGGACTTCAACAAGGCGCTGGCATCGGGCATCCGCAAGAACACCAGCGAGGGCGAGTTCACCCGCCTGCAGGCACGCATCGGCCAGCTGGAGCAAACCATTCTCTCGTTCGGCGGCATCAGGAAAGGCGACGTCATCAATTTCGACTATCTGCCCGAGCTCGGCACCACGCTGTCGGTCAATGGCGCCGGCAAGGGCGCGGCGATAACGGGCGCGGATTTCTATGCCGCCGTGCTCGGCATTTTCGTGGGCGAGCACCCGGTGGACGCCAAACTCAAACGCGGCCTGCTGGGGCAGTGATACCAAATTGCGTTCAATCGGCAAGATCCGTTCGGGCTGAGCTTGTCGAAGCCACTCGGCCCTTCGACGGGCTCAGGGTGAACGGTCCTTGTGTTTGGACGCCAAAGCGTATGAGACATCCTGGGTCCACCCCCGACGTTCGAAGCGAGCGTTTGTGCGCCGACATGGAGGGCTGGGTCCCAGGGCTTGCGGTCGGTCCAGGCCAACCCGATGAGCCAGCGCGCCGCGGCGTTCACAACGTGAACGTGAACCCGTCGATCAGCGCGCCCGGCACCCGCGAGCCGCCGAGCGCGCGTTGGTAATAGGTGTCCACCGCGGCGTCGATCTCGGCGTGGCTGGTCAGGGCCAGCAGCTTGGCGCCCAGTGCGTCGTACAGGCTTTCGTCCCAGCGCAGGTCCTGTATCGGCCCGGCGATCGCGCCGTCCTGTACCCAGAAGCAGGCATAACGCGTCATGCCGGTGACGCGGGCCGACACCGGATCGCTCCAGTTCAGGTAGTGCAGGTTCGACAGGTACAACCCGGTGCCCAGTTCCCTGAGCACGTCCTCCTGGCGCAGCGCACCGGTGCACACGTCGAGCGCGCGCGGCGCTTCACCCTCCGACGCGCCGTTGGCCACCAGGCCGTATTCCTTGGCGGTGCGCGCGCTCACCAGCAGGTTGGCGAGCTCGCCGTCCTGCACCAGGGCCAGGCTTGGCGCCGACACCTCGCCCAGGCTGTTGAAGCGCGGCGCGAGCCCGAGCCCGAAGTTTTCGCTGATGTGCAGCAGCGGCGACAGGCGCAGTTCCCGCTCGGCCAGTTTCTTGAACGGGCTGCGACCCTGCTTCCAGGCCGCGGCCGACAGCGCGTTCCAGCCCAGCAAGCCAACCAGATCGGCGAAGGCGCGTGGCGCCAGGTAGGTGCGGTAACTTCCCGGGGGCACCGGCTGCGCCGGCCGCTCCAGCAGTGCCAGCAGCGCACGGGTGTGCTCCAGGTTGGCGGCCCAGGCGGCGCCGTCCCAGTGCGTGCCCGCATAACAGCCCTTGGCGGCCTTGGGGCCGTTGTAGAGCGAATAGTCGAGGAAGAAGCTCTCGGTCGCGAACCAGTGGCGCTGCCCGGCGCTGTTGCGGTTGGCGCGCACCACCGTGCCGCCCGCGTACAGGCCTGCCAGGTCGCACCCGGCGGCCGGCCCGACCACCGCCTGCACCACCTCGTGTGCCTGCAGCAGGTGGCCGCGAAAATCTTCGTCGCTGTTGCCGTGGTTGGCCACCGGCACCTGGTGCGGGTCGCTCGGCAGCACCAGGGCCTCGTGCCGGCAGGCGTCGAGCAGGCCGGCCAGGGCGGAGCGGTCGGCATCGACCACGCCGCTGAGGGTGCGGCTTTTCTCGACCGTGCGGCCCTGGCTTTGCAGCCGCAGCGACAGCACCATCTGTTGCACATCGGTGTTCTGCCGCACCCGGTTGGCGTTGAAGCGCACGAACAGCGTCTGCTCCGCTTCGAGGTTGATCGTCGCCTGCTCGCCCGCGCCCAGGCGCGCCAGCAGGTCGTCGCATACGCGGTCGAACAGGGTGCGCAGTTCGCCGGTGAAGTCTCCGGTATCCATCGGCGCACCGGCATGCGGCGCGGGGCGGTATTGCGCCTCGGGGCGGCCGGTCGGGTTCATGACTGGCCCCCGAACACGTCGACGCCGCGAAACAGGCACGGCGGCGAGCTGTGGCCGACGCGGATCACCTGGTTGGGTTCACCCTTGCCGCAATACGGCGTGCCGTACATCGCCTCATCGCGGCCCACGCCGGCGAGGCGGTTCCAGAAGTCCACCGTGACGCCGCGGTAGTTCGGGTTGCGCACCACCTCGGCAAGTTGTCCGTTGCGGATCATCTGGCCGCGTTCGCAGCCGAACTGGAATTTGTTGCGGTAGTCGTCGATCGACCAGGAGCGGTTGGTGTCCATCAGCACGCCGTATTCCACCTGGCCGATCAGTTCTTCGAGCGAAGCGTCGCCCGGTTCGAGATTGATGTTGGCCATGCGGTCGATCGGCGCGCGGTTCCAGGAGGCGGCGCGAAAGTTGGCCACGCCGGGCAGGCCCGAACGCAGCTGCGACTCCAGAGCGCCCAGGCCACGCTGCAACACCCCGCGTTCGATCAGCCGCTCGCGCGTGGCCCGGTGGCCACCGTCGTCGAAGCCGTAGCTGGCGAGTTGATTGGCGCGGGTCGGGTCGAAGCAGACGTTCATTAGTTCCGAGCCGTATTGCAGGCGGCCGAAATCCTGTGCAGTGACGAAACTCCAGCCGGCGTAGTTGCGCTCGTCGCCCAGGATGCGGTCGAGTTCGAGCGGATGGCCGATCGACTCATGGATCTGCAGCGCCATCTGGTCGGGCATCAGCACCAGGTCCATGCGGCCGGCCGGGCAGTTGGCGGCGTCCAGCA
>JANMYG010000332.1:0-7292 GCA_031381865.1 Betaproteobacteria bacterium
AATCGACAGTTGCAGTGGGCCGCGCAGCACCTTCACGTCCAACAATTCCGGCCGATAGCGGCGGCCATCGCAGTCCGGGCAGCGCAGGTAGACGTCGCTGAGGAACTGCATCTCCACGTGCTCGAAGCCCGAGCCGCCGCAGGTGGCGCAGCGTCCGTCGCCGGCGTTGAAGCTGAACATGCCGGGGCCGTAACCGCGTTGTTGCGCCAGCGGCGCCTGCGCGAACAGTATGCGGATCTCGACGAACGCGCCGACGGAACTGGCCGGGATGGACCGCGCGGTCTAGCCGATGGGCGACTGGTCGACGAACACTGCGTCGGTCAGCCAGTCGGCGCCGAGCAGGCGTTCGTGCGCGCCGGGCGTTTCGGTCGCCTTGCCGAAGTGCCTGGCCAGCGCGGGGTACAACACGACCTGCATCAACGTGCTCTTGCCCGAACCCGACACGCCGGTCACACACACCAGGTGGCGCAGCGGGAACTCGACCGTAACGTGCTTGAGGTTGTGTTCGGTCGCGCCTTCGACGATCAGCCGCGGCGTCGACTCGTTCATCAGGCGCTTGATGCCCATGCCCACGTGCTTGCGCCCGCCGAGGTAGGCGCCGGTCAATGTGTCGGCATGGCGGATGGCTTCGGGTGTGCCGTCGAAGACGATCTGCCCACCCCGTTCGCCCGGGCCCGGGCCCATGTCGATCAGGCGGTCGGCGGCCAGCATCACGGCCGGGTCGTGTTCCACCACCACCAGGGTGTTGCCGGCGTCGCGCAGGCGCAGCATGGCCTCGATGATGCGGTGCATGTCGCGCGGATGCAGGCCGATGCTCGGCTCGTCCAGCACGAACAGCGTGTTGACCAGCGACGTGCCCAGCGCCGTGGTCAGGTTGATGCGCTGCACCTCGCCACCCGACAAGGTGCGGCTCTGGCGGTCCAGGCTCAGGTAACCGATGCCCACGTCGCACAGGTATTTGAGCCGGGTCGTGATTTCCTCGAACAGCAGCTTGAGGGCCTTCTGGTCACCTTCGCTGGGTGGCGGCATGGCACCGGCCTCGTGCCGGTCACAGGGCACTGGGGCTTCGACAGGCTCAGCCCGAACGGGCGTGGGCTCGGCCTGGACGGGCGTGGGCTCGGCCTGGACGGGCGTGGGCTCGGCCCGAACGGGCGTGGGCTCGGCCTGGACGGGCGTGGGCTCGGCCTGGACGGGCGTGGGCTCGGCCTGGACGGGCGTGGGCTCGGCCCGAACGGGCGTGGGCTCGGCCCGAACGGGCGTGGGCTCGGCGTGGACGGCGTTGGGGCTGGGCCGCACGGCAACCAGGTCGAAGAAACGCCGCAGCCGGTCCACCGGCAGCAGCATCAGGTCATGCAGGCACAGGCCCGGCATCGCCACTAGCTGGGCCCGGGTCCACTGCGTGCCCTGGGGCAGGAAGCGCTGGCCCGGCGCCATCACCGCGTCGGCGTCGGCCTTGCCGCCGATGCGCCACAACAGGCTTTCCGTCTTGAGGCGTGCGCCGGCACAGCTCGGGCAGGGGGTGTAGCTGCGGTATTTGGACAGCAGCACCCGGATGTGCATCTTGTAGGCCTTGGTTTCCAGGTACTCGAAGAATCGCCGGACGCCGAACCAGTGCTGGTTCCACTTGCCGTTCCAGTTCGGTGATCCGTCGATGACCCAGTGCCGGTGCTCCGCGCCGAGCTTGTTCCACGGCGTGTCGCGCGGGATGCCGGCGGCTTCGGCATGCCGCATCAGGTCGTCCTGGCATTCCTGCCAGGCCGGCGTCTGCATCGGCTTGATGGCGCCGGCACGCAGCGTGAGTTTGTCGTTGGGGATGACCAGCCCGTAGTCGACCCCGATCACGCGCCCGAAGCCGCGGCAGCTTTCACACGCGCCGACGGCCGAATTGAAGGAAAAGGCCGAGGCGATCGGGTCGGTGTAACGCAGGTCGCTGTCGGGGCAATGCAGGCCGGTGGAGAACTTCCAGATGCGCGGCTCGGCTTCCGTCAGCGCATACACGTTGATGCGCCCGCTGCCACGCCGCAACCCGACCTCGATCGCTTCCAGCACCCGCGCGCGCCCGGTGTTGCCGAGGCGGAACCGGTCCGCCACCACATCCAGCACCTTGCGCGCGACCGGCGCCGCTGCACCGGGCTTGGTTTTGGCTTTCGCCTTGGTTTTGGCCTTGCCGGTGCCGGCGGCCGGCACGCCACCGTCCGGCGCCGGGCCGACCGAAGGCAGCACCAGTTCGCGCTGTGCCTGCACGCGCGTGAAGCCGCTGACCGAGAGCCACTGCGTGATCTCCTCGGCCGTGGTGTCCTGCGGCAACTCGACCGGAAAGGTCACCACCAGGCGCGGATCTTCGGCCCCGGCCAGTTCGAGCAGCTGGGCGTAGATCGTGTCGGGCGTGTCGTGCCGCACCGGCTGTCCGGTGGCGCGGTCGAACAGCTGGCCGGCACGCGCGAACAACAACTTCAGGTGGTCGTTGAGTTCGGTCATGGTGCCCACGGTGGAACGCGACGACCGCACCGGGTTGGTCTGGTCGATCGCGATCGCGGGCGGGACCCCCTCGACCTTGTCCACCGCCGGCTTGTCCATGCGGTCGAGGAACTGGCGCGCGTAGGCGGAGAAGGTCTCGACGTAGCGCCGCTGGCCCTCGGCAAACAGGGTGTCGAAGACCAGGCTCGACTTGCCCGAGCCGCTGGGCCCGGTGACCACGGTCAACTCGCCGGTGCGGATGTCGAGGTCAAGGTTCTTGAGGTTGTGCTGGCGCGCTCCGCGGATGCGGATGGTTCCCTGGGACATGAGTGGCGGCTTTCGGTGTGGGGCCAAACATTCTAGACACCGGCCACCGACAGTCCGTCGCGCGAGGTTATGTGTCCCCGTCCGAACAACGCACGCGGCGGCGGCACAACTCGACCACCGCGCAGGCCAGCGCCTGCAGGCGTTCTACCTGCTCCGCCGCGATTTCGCGCGGTCGCACGTCATAAGCGCACAAGGTGCCGACTGTGTACCCTTCGACCGCCAGTCGCGCAGCGGCATAGAAACGCACGAACGGTGCTCCCGTGACCAGGGGGTTGGCCATGAACCGGGCGTCGCGCGTGGTGTCCGGCACGACGATGACAGCGTCCGCCGTATCGAAGAACGCCTCGCAAAACGAGGTGGCCGCGGGCGACTCCCGCGTTGGCAGGCCGACCGCGGACTTGAACCAGTCGCGCTCCGCGTCGAGCAGGTTCACCATCGTGATCGGGACGTCGAGACTGGTCGCCAGCAGGCGGGCAAGGTCGTCGTAGGCCCGTTCGGCGGACGAGTCCAGCAGCAGGAGGCGGCGCAGTTCAGCCAGGCGGGCGGGGTCTTTTCGCACCCAGAAAGTGTATCGAATTGCTTGCACGGCCGAGTGATCGGGCGCAGCTTCCGGCCCCGCGGCCGGCATGCCGGGGCAGCGCCGGCGGTGCGACGCGCCGGGCGGCCAGTGGCGCGACGGTACCGCCGACCAGGCGACCGCGATCCGGCGGCGAAAGTGCTAGCCTCGACCCCACCACAACCACTGTACGAGGACACCATGCGTTATCGCCTTCTGGGTCGCACCGGCCTGTATGTATCCGAACTGTGCCTGGGCACGATGACCTTTGGCGGCTCGGGCGGCATCTGGAAAGCCATCGGTGGCATGGACCAGGCCGCGTCCACGGCCATGGTGAAACAGGCCTTCGACGCCGGCGTCAACTTCTTCGACACCGCCAACGTCTATTCGACCGGCCAGTCGGAATTGTTCACCGGCCAGGCCCTCAAGACCCTGGGCCTGCCGCGCGATGAAGTGGTGGTGGCGACCAAGGCCACCGGCTCGATGGACGACAAGGCCGTCAACGGGCGCGGGCAGTCGCGTTACCACCTGATGCACCAGGTCGACGCCAGCCTGCAGAGGCTGCAGCTCGACCACATCGACCTGTACCAGCTGCACGGCTACGACCCGATCACGCCGCTGGAGGAGGTGTTGTCCACGCTCAACGACCTGGTGCGCTCGGGCAAGGTGCGCACCATCGGGTTGTGCAACATGGCAGCCTGGCAGATCATGAAAGGCCTGGCCATCTCGGACCGGCGCAACTGGGCGCGTTTCGAGAGCGTGCAGGCCTACTACACCATCGCCGGGCGTGACCTGGAGCGCGAGGTGATCCCCCTGCTGCAGGACCAGCAGCTGGGCCTGATGGTCTGGAGCCCGCTGGCCGGCGGCCTGCTGAGCGGCAAGTTCAGCCCCGACGGCACCGGGCCCGACGGCGCGCGCCGCGCCACCTTCGACTTCCCCATGGTCGACAAGCCGCGCGCGTTCCGTTGCGTCGACGCGATGCGCCTGATCGCCGCGGCCCACGGCGTGTCGGTGCCGCAGGTGGCGCTGGCCTGGTTGTTGAGCCGGCCCCAGGTCAGCACCGTGATCGTCGGCGCCAAGACGCCGGCGCAACTGGAAGACAACCTGGGCGCAGGCAAGGTCCGGCTGTCGGCCGACGACCTCAAGACACTGGACGAAGTGAGCACGCTCCCGCCTGAATACCCCGGCTGGATGCTGGCGCGCCAGGGCGGGCTGCGTTCGGTGGCGCCAGTGCGGGACTGATCAGCCCTGGCGATCAAACATATGAACCGTTCACCCTGAGCCGGTCGAAGGGCCAAGTGGCTTCGACAAGCTCAGCCCGAACGGATCTTGCCGATCGAACGCGATTAGGCATGAGCACCGCCGGGCCGTTCCCAAGGGCGAATTCCGCAATGCGCAGCAAGGATGCCTGATGAGCACCGCCGGGCCGTTCCCAAGGGCGAATTCCGGAGTGCGCAGCATGGATGCCTGATGAGCACCGCCGGACCGTTCCCAAGGGCGAATTCCGCAATGCGCAGCATGGATGCCTGATGAGCACCGCGGCGATGCGTCGACCGTCCGTCATGCACGGGGCACTGCATCGGCGCACGGCCGGCCGCGCGCTGGCGCGGGTCAGCTGGTGTGGTGCACCGTGGCCTGCCCGTACACCGGCGTCGGCAGCCCCTCCATACGCGCCTTGAGCTGCAGCGACAGGAACTGCGAATAGTGGCGCGACTGGTGCAGGTTGCCGCCGTGGATCCACAGGTGCGGCACCTGGGTCGGTTTCCACATGTTGCGCAACTCGCCTTCCCACGGCCCGGGGTCCTTGGGCGTGTCGGAGCCCAGGCCCCAGACCTTGCCGACCTTGTCCGCCACCTCGGGCGAAACCAGGTCGTTGAGCCAGTTGTTCATGGAACCGTAACCGGTGGCGTAGACGATCAGGTCCGCCGGCAGTTCGCTGCCGTCGCTGAGCACCACTGAATGCGGCTTGATGGACTCGATGCTGACGCCGCTCCTGAGCTTGATGCTGCCGTTAGCCACCAGGTCCGAGGCGCCGACGTCGATGTAGTACCCCGACCCGCGCCGCAGGTACTTCATGAACAGGCCCGAGCCGTCCTCGCCGAAGTCGAGCATGAAGCCGGCCTTCTCCAGCCGCGCATAGAGGTCGGCGTCGCGCTCCTTCATCTGCTGGTACACCGGCACCTGCAGCGCCGGCAGCGCCTTGTAGGGCAGCGAGGCGAAGATCAGGTCCGCGGTGTCGGTGTCGATGCCGTTCTTCAGCGCCGCCTCGGAGTACAGGCCGCCCAGCGCCAGGTCCATCAGCGTGTCGCTGCGCGCGATGTGGGTCGACGAGCGCTGCACCATCATGACCTCGGCGCCGTGTTCCCACAGGTCGGCGCAGATGTCGTGCGCCGAGTTGTTGGAGCCGATGACGACGCAGCGCTTGCCTTCCCAGCCCTCGCCGCCCGCGTGCTTGCTGGACTGGTGCTGGGTGCCGCGGAAGCTGTCCATGCCAGGGTAGCTGGGCAGGTTGGGCACGGCCGACATGCCGGTGGCGAAGACCAGCTGCTTGGGCCGCAGCACGACGGTCTCGCCCTTGTGCTCGACGGTGACCTGCCACTCCTGCTGAGCTTCGTCCCAGCGCGCCTGCTTGCACTCGGTGCCGGCCCAGTAGTTGAGCTCCATGACCTTGGTGTACATCTCGAGCCAGTCGCCGATCTTGTCCTTGGGGCTGAACACCGGCCAGTCGGACGGGAAGGGCAGGTAGGGCAGGTGGTCGTACCAGACCGGGTCGTGCAAGCACAGGCTCTTGTAGCGCTTGCGCCAGCTGTCGCCCGGGCGCTCGTTCTTCTCGACGATGATCGCCGGCACGCCCAGCTTCTTCAGCCGCGCGCCCAGCGCGATGCCGCCCTGGCCGCCGCCGATGACCAGCACGTAGGGCTGCTGGTCGAAGCCCAGCGTGCGCTCTTCCTCGGCGCGCTGCTCGGCCCAGGTGCGACGGCCGCGCACGACGCCGTGCTCGGTGCCCTTGGGCCGCGTGTCGTGCTTCTTCTCCTCGAAGCCCTTGAGCTCCTGCATGGTGGTCAACAGCGTCCAGGCCTTGCCGCCGATCAGGCGCAGGTGGCCGCGGCCGCGCGCCACCGCGGTCTCGAAGGTGAACCAGCCCTCGGTCACGCCGCCGGCCTCGCTGCCTTCGCCCTGGATCGTCCAGTTCGAGGGCCTGGCCGTGGGCACGGTGGCCTCCAGCATGGCCTGGATCTGCGCCGGCCCTTCGGCGGTCAAGATGTTCCAGGTGAACGCAACCAGGTCGCGCCAGTAGGACTCGTCGCCGAACATCGCCGCCGCCTCGGCGTGGCGGCCGGCACTGCAGGCGGCGCCGAAGCGGGCCAGCCAGTCCTGGATGACTTGGGTGGGTGTGCTCATGGCGGCTCCTCAGCGCAGCGCTCGCAGGAAGGCGGCCGCGTCCGGGGCCGGGGGGCTGCAACTGGAGGAAGTGCGTTCGAATTCCATCGTCGTCTCCTGGGTGTGCGGGGTGAGACCCTGGCGGGTCGGGCGAGGAACATAGTCCCTCGCGCCTGCCCGCGCCACTGTCCAGTTTCGCTACAGGGCCTGCGCGCCGGCGGCCGGCAGCTTTGGAGGCCAGGCCGCACAATCCGGCCCTCGCATGGAAACCGTCACCCGCCCCGCCGCGCCGCCGATCGACCGCTACAAGCCCTTCTGGGCCAAGCGGCTGGGGCGCGCGCCTTTCCTGCCCATGAGCCGCGCGGAAATGGACCAGCTCGGCTGGGACAGTTGCGATGTGATCATCGTCACCGGCGACGCCTACGTCGACCACCCGAGCTTCGGCATGGCCGTGTTCGGACGCGTGCTCGAGGCGCAGGGCTTTCGCGTCGGCATCATCGCGCAGCCCGACTGGCAAAGCGCAGATGCCTTCAAGGCACTCGGCAGGCCGAACCTGTTCTTCGGCGTCGCC
>JANMYG010000705.1:0-7791 GCA_031381865.1 Betaproteobacteria bacterium
GAGCCATCCTACAAGCCGGGCGTGCGTTTGTGCGACCTGTCGGCAGCGCTGCCCGGTTATGCGATCGACGCCATCCGTGAAGCGCTGCCCGTGTTCGGGCGCAAGCTTCAGGGTTTCGACATGGCCGATGCGGTCTTGACCGGCGTTGAGACGCGCACGTCGTCGCCACTGAACATCACGCGCGGCGACGACTTCCAGAGCATCAACGTTCAGGGGTTGTATCTGGCTGGAGAGGGCGCCGGTTACGCTGGCGGCATATTGTCGGCCGGCGTCGACGGCATCCGTGTCGCCGAGGCAGTGGCGCAAAACATGCTCGAGCGAAGGTGAGCCGCCGACCGGTCGCAGGCCAGAGAGTCAACGGCGGATCAAGCCCCTGACCAAGAGGCCTGGACCGCAATCCAATCAAGCGCTGGCGTTCTGCAGCGCCGCGATGCGCTCTTCGATCGGCGGATGGGTGGAAAAGAGCTTACCGATGCCGCCGGCGATACCCATCGCCGCGATGCTCTTGGGCAATTCCGCCGGAGTCAGGCCGCCCAGCCGGGCCAACGCGTTCATCATCGGCTGGCGGCGTCCCATCAGTTGCGCGGCGCCGGCGTCGGCCCGGAACTCGCGCTGGCGCGAAAACCAGGCCACGATGATCGCCGCGACGAAACCCAGCACGATGTCGAGCACGACGGTCGTGATCATGTAGCCGATTCCCGGACCCGAGTTCTGGCTGTCGCCACGGCGCAGGAAGCTGTCCACCGCGTAGCCGATCACGCGACTCAGGAACACCACGAAGGTATTCATGACGCCCTGGATCAGCGTCATCGTGACCATGTCGCCGTTGGCGATATGCGCCACCTCATGGCCGATCACGGCTTCGACCTCCTCGCGCGTCATGCCGCGCAGCAGCCCGGTGGACACCGCCACCAGCGCCGAGTTCTTGAATGCCCCGGTGGCAAAGGCGTTCGGGTCGCCTTCGAAAATACCGACTTCCGGCATGCCGATGCCGGCCTTGTCGGCAAACTTGCGCACGGTCTCCACGATCCAGGCTTCGTCGACGTTTTGTGGCTGGTCGATCACGCGAACACCAGCGCTCCACTTGGCGACCGGTTTGCTGATCAGCAGCGAAATGATGGCGCCGCCAAATCCCATCACCAGCGCAAACCCGAGCAATGCGCCGAGATTGAGTCCGTTGGCCGTCAGGTAACGGTTGACGCCGAGCAAGTTGGCAACAATACCCAGCACCACCACAACCGCCAGGTTGGTCATCACAAACAGCAGGATTCGCTTCATGGGTTCCTTCGATGGCGGCCCGCAACAGGTGGGCCGTTGCTGACGATGGTAGGGGCAAGCGCCCGGAAATCAAGACTTCGCGCGGTTATTCCCACAGCGCTTGCGGTTATTGCGCGCCACCGGCGAACGGTCGCGGCGGTCGGAAAACCGCGGGGTCGTCGTAGTAGCCGGTGTCTTCGTTGGCAGGCCACCACCCCGGCACGCCCAGCACCGGCAGATGCGCAAATGGTTTGTGCGCCAGCTTGTCGGCGCTCAGGTCGGTGGCCACCCAGTCATCGAGTTCGGCCAGCGCACTGCAGGCCCGGTCGACCCGGTAGACGTGGGCCGTGATGGCTTTCCTCGGCGTCTGCAATTTCTCCAGCAGCGCATGTCCAAACAGCAGCAACTCGGTATCGCGCCAAAGCGGGCGCAGGTCCACGAACAAGGTGTGCCACCGCTTGGCGGCCAATGCGTCCCACAGCGCCTGCGGCGCGTACAGAAATGCGGCGTTCTCGTCGAACAACGTCAAGGCGTCGCGCAGCGCACCACGCGCCGGGCGCACGCCAGCGCGGGCGATCTCGGCGGCCTGAAGCTGGTTCAACCGGCTTTTGGTGGCGCCGAAGTTGATCCAGCACAACCCGTTGAAGAAGTCATGTGTTCCCGAACGCGTGGGACAACGCCCGGTCTGCGCGATGAATCGTTCATAGGCGCAGGCTGCAGGCAACTCGGTGTGGGGAACGAAGCGCACCGGCGCGTTGCCGGCCTGATTCAATGCGGCCCACAACGGTGCGCCTCCGGCCAGGTGGCGCTCCACCGCCTGGCCAACCAGCCGCCATGGCCGGTGCCAGGGTCGAGCCCATTGAACCGGCTCGACATCCGGTGCCTGCCGCCGCCCGGACACGGCGGCGTGGGCACGTTGCCTGGCGCCGCGCAGGCCTACTGGAGTTTCCACTTCAAGGGCTCGCCCGCACCCAGCGGTTTGAGGGAGGCCTCGCCGAACGCAAAGCACTCGGGCGCCAGCCACTGTTGTCGCTTGATCGTGATCCGGTCGCGGTTGCGCGCCAGGCCGTAGAAGTCCGGCCCATGGAAGCTGGCGAACGCTTCGAACCGCCCGAGTGCGTTTGCCGCGTCGAACACCTCGGCATACATTTCGAGCGCGGCGTGTGCGGTGTAGCAGCCAGCGCACCCACTGGCGTGTTCCTTCAGGTGCGCGGGATGGGGCGCGCTGTCCGTGCCGAGGAAAAACCGTGGGTTGCCGCCGGTCGCGGCCTGGACCAGCGCCAACCGGTGGCATTCGCGCTTGAGCACCGGCAGGCAGTAGTAATGCGGCCGGATGCCGCCGGCAAAGATCGCATTGCGGTTGTAGAGCAGATGGTGGGGCGTGATCGTGGCGGCAGTGAAGTCGTCCGCATCCCGCACATACTGCACAGCCTGCAGCGTGGTGATGTGTTCGAACACGATCTTGAGTTGGGGGAAGTCGCGGCGCAATGGAATCAGCTGGGTATCGATGAATACCGCCTCCCGGTCGAACAGGTCGATTTCCGGACTGGTCACCTCGCCGTGCACCAGCAATGGCATCGCCTCACGTTGCATCGCCTCCAGCACCTTGTAGGTGCGGCGCAGATCCGTGACACCGGCCGCGCTGTTGGTGGTTGCGCCGGCGGGGTACAGCTTGAGCGCCACGACGCGCGCGGCCGATCCCGGCGCCTGGGTGTCTTTCGCGCGCCGGATCTGATCCGGATCGAGGTCGTCGGTCAGGTACAAGGTCATGAGAGGCTCGAACGACACGCCGTCGGGCACCATCGCACGGATGCGCCGCGCATAGTCCAGGGCCTGCGCCACCGAGGTCACGGGCGGCTTGAGGTTGGGCATGATCACGGCCCGGGCGAACTGCGCCGCCGTGTGCGGGACCACGGTTCGCAGGGCTTCGCCGTCGCGGACATGCAGGTGCCAATCATCGGGACGGACCAGTGTCAGTGCGTCGACCGGGTGAGCGAGAGTTGGCTGGTTCATGGTGGCGCGGGCCGCAGGGGGCGAGGTTGTCAGGCAGTGGCGGGTGGCGCCGACAGGTAGTCCCACAACGCCTGGGCACTGCCCTTGGTGATCGGAACCCTGGCTTTGGCAACGCCGGCTGGCGCCTTCTGTGCGCGCGGCGGGCTGCGCCCGACGTCGTGACCGACCGGTTTCTCGCGGTAGGCGCGTACGTCCATCGTGATCTGCAGCGCGGCCATGTCTGCCGGCACGGCGCTCACCAGTCTCTTGGCCCGCAGTTCCTTCTTGACCGCGCTGAAAGGCAGGAATGCGATGCCGTGGCCCTCCAGGGCCATCGCCTTGAGTCCCTCGGCCATGTCGGTTTCGTAGACCCGGTCGAAATGGATCGCGGTGGCGGACTGCTTGAGAATCAGGTCGACCATCTGGCCCAGATAAGCGCCGGGCGCATACCCGAGATAAGGCAGCAGGTGCCCGACACGTCCGGGCAGGCTGAACATCGGCGCGCCCTGGCCGTCGGGCCGCACATAAGGCGCGATGGTCTCGTCACCCAGGCTGACCATTTCGTAGCGGTTCGGGTCCAGCTGGAATGGTTGGGAGCTGTGGTGGTAGGCGATCAGCAGGTCGCAACTGCCTTCCACCAGGCGCAGCACGGCATCGTGCACGTTCAGTGCAATCAACCGGCTCTTGATCGGACCGAATTTCTCGCGCAGGTCCGACACCCAGGCCGGAAAGAAAGTGAATGCCAGCGTATGTGGCACCGCGAACTCGATCACGTCCTGCGCCGCGGATGTGTGCCCGCGCAACATGGCCCGCGTGCTTTGCAGCGCCTGCAACATCTCCAGCGACTGGTCGTACAGGGTTTCGCCCGCCGGTGTGAGCCGCGTCGGGTACGAACTTCGGTCCACCAGGTCGGTACCGGCCCACGCCTCGAGTGATTGGATGCGCCTGGAGAACGCCGGTTGCGTCACGTGGCGCAACTGCGCCGAGCGACTGAAGCTGCGCGTCTCGGCCAGGCTGACAAAATCCTCAAGCCATTTTGTTTCCATTGTTTTGATTATGCGGTGCTGAAATACCGATCCCGCACAGCCTCGCACCCGTGCGGCGGGCTCACCAGCTGAAGCCACCCGGAAACACCCACACAAGCGCCGCCGTCATGGCCGTGTAGCGCAAGAACTTTCCGATACACATGTAAAAGGTGCAGGGCCAGATCGGGAATTTCAGCCAGCCCGCTACGGCGCACAAGGGATCGCCCACCACCGGCATCCAGGACAGCAGGCAGGCTTTGGGACCCAGCCGCTCCAGCCACCGCAACGCGCGCACATGCGAAGGCGAATGGCCGTACTTGTCGACCGCCTGGTGCGCGCCGTAACCCATGGCCCAGGTCACCATGCCACCCAGTGTGTTGCCGGCCGTGGCGACGGCAATGGCCGGCCAGAACAAGTCGTTGTTGAGCTTGACGAGGCCAAATACCACGGGCTCGGAACCCAGCGGAAGCAGGGTGGCGGACACAAACGAGACGACGAATACGGTGCTCAGTCCGAACTTGGGTAGCGCCAGCATGGCGATCAGGTGTTCTATCCAGGCTTCCATCGATTGCGCCAGTATAGGCAGCCGGTGGCCGCGTCGATTGGAGTAACAAAGTCGCAGTTTGGCTGCACATTTCAATTGCTGAAATTTTGGGCAGTTAGAATCAGGCCAGGCTTGCACAGCCCAGTGTTTCAATCAGATCCCTCCACATATTCATTGTCCTGCCGGCGCATGAAAATCGGTCAATTCGAGCTTGCGAATCGCTTCTTCGTCGCGCCGATGGCGGGTGTCACGGATCGGCCGTTTCGCCAGCTTTGCCGCCGGCTTGGCGCCGCATACGCGGTCAGCGAGATGGTGACGGCGCGGCCCGACCTGTGGAAGTCGCTCAAGACCTCGCGGCGCGCCAACCACGATGGTGAGCCCGGTCCGATCGCGGTGCAGATCGCCGGCACGGAACCGGCGATGATGGCCCAGGCGGCCGCGTACAACGTCGAGCGTGGCGCACAGATCATCGACATCAACATGGGTTGCCCGGCCAAGAAGGTCTGCAACAAGTGGGCCGGCTCGGCGCTGATGCAGGACGAGGCGCTGGCGTTGTCGATTGTCGACGCGGTGGTGCGTGTTTGCGAACCGCAGCGGGTCCCGGTGACCTTGAAGATGCGCACCGGTTGGTGCGCGTCGCACCGGAATGCCGCAAGAATTGCCCGCGATGCCGAGAGTGCCGGTGTGCAGATGGTTGCCGTGCATGGCCGCACGCGCGACCAGGGTTACGGCGGCCTCGCCGAATACGACACCGTCACCGCACTCAAGACAATCCTGCGCGTGCCTGTGGTCGCCAACGGCGACATCACGACGCCCGAGCGGGCGCGCGATGTGCTGGCGCTGACGGGAGCCGATGCAGTCATGATCGGGCGCGCGGCGCAGGGCAGACCCTGGATCTTTCGCCACCTGGTCCATTTTCAGGCGACCGGGTCGCACCTGGCGCAACCATTGGTGGTGGAGGTCAAGCGCCTGCTGCTCGACCACCTCGAGGACCACTACCGTCTGTACGGCGAGTACACCGGTGTGCGCACGGCACGCAAGCACATCGGCTGGTATGTCCGCGCCTTGCCCGATGGTGAACACTTTCGCGCCCGCATGAACCTGCTGGAGGACAGCGCGGCGCAGGTGGCGGCAGTGGCGGACTATTTTGACCAGATGGGCCAGGCCGGGGATCGGCTGGCCGAGGTTTCAGTCCCTGTCCTCGATGGCGCGGACACGGGCCAGTTGGAGATGCAAGCATGAGCAAGAAGCACATCGAAGAATGCGTGCGGACGAGCCTGGAGGGCTACTTCAAGGACTTGCGTGGCACCGAGCCGGACGGCATGTACGACATGATGGTGCGTGTGATCGAGAAGCCGCTGCTCGAGGTGGTCATGCAGCAGGCCGACAACAACCAGTCGAGGGCGGCCCAATGGCTCGGATTGAACCGCAACACGTTGCGCAAGAAGCTGGTGGATCACAAGCTGCTCGAATGACTGGATCCATGCGCCCGATGAACGCCCTGCTGTCCGTTTCCGACAAGACCGGCATCCTTGAATTCGCCACTGCATTGCAGGCCATGGGGGTGCGACTGGTCTCCACCGGTGGTACGGCCAGCCTGCTCGCCGCAAATGGCCTGGCCGTGACCGAGGTTGCCGAACTGACCGGTTTTCCCGAAATGCTAGATGGTCGCGTCAAGACCCTGCACCCGGTCGTTCATGGCGGACTGCTGGCCCGCAGGGACCAGTCGGCGCACATGCGCGCGCTGCAAGCCCATGGCATCGAACCGATCGACCTGCTGGTGGTCAACCTGTATCCGTTCGAGGCAACGGTGGCGAGACCCGCAAGCACGCTGGAGGATGCGATCGAGAACATCGACATCGGAGGGCCGGCGATGGTGCGCAGCGCGGCCAAGAACTGGAAGGACGTGGCGGTGTTGACGGATCCGTCGCAATATGGCCCGCTGCTGGCCGAACTCGACAGCCAGGGGGCGATTTCGGAGCAGACCCGCTTCGCGCTCGCCGTCGCCGCCTTCAACCGCATCAGCCAATACGACGGCGCCATCAGCGACTACTTGTCGAGCGTGCAGGGCGATGGCAGCCGCGCGCTGTTTCCGGGCCAGTCGAACGGCCGGTTCGTGAAACTGCAGGACCTGCGTTATGGCGAGAATCCGCACCAGCAGGCCGCCTACTACCGCGACCTTTATCCGGCTGCCGGATCACTGGCCAGTGCGAACCAGCTGCAGGGCAAGGAACTCAGCTACAACAACATCGCCGACGCGGACGCGGCCTGGGAGTGCGTCAAGAGCTTCGATACACCGGCCTGCGCCATCGTCAAGCACGCAAACCCGTGCGGCGTGGCGCTCGGCCCCGACCCGCTGGCCGCCTACAACAAGGCGTTTCAGACCGATCCAACGTCGGCTTTCGGCGGCATCATTGCCTTCAATTGCGCCGTGGACGGGCCAGCGGCGGAGGTGGTCGCCAGGCAGTTTGTCGAAGTGTTGATGGCGCCGGATTTCGCGCCGGACGCGCTGGCGGTATTCACGGCCAAGCCGAATGTGCGATTGCTCCGGCTTGCCTTGCCGGCGGGTGGTTCCAGTGCCTGGGACCAAGGGCGCAATGCGATCGACGTGAAGCGTGTCGGATCCGGCCTCTTGATGCAGACCGCCGACAACCTCGACATCCGCGTCGCGGACCTCAAGGTGGTCACGCGGTTGCAGCCGACGCCAGAGCAATGGCGGGATCTGCTGTTTGCCTGGAAAGTCGCGAAATATGTCAAATCCAACGCCATCGTGTTTTGCCGGGACGGCATGACGGTCGGTGTCGGAGCGGGCCAGATGAGCCGCCTCGATTCGGCGCGCATCGCGAGCATCAAGGCGCAGCATGCGGGGTTGTCATTGCAGGGCAGCGTGGTGGCCAGCGACGCTTTTTTCCCGTTTCGGGACGGGCTCGACGTGGTGGCCGACGCTGGCGCGATCTGCGTCATACAGCCCGG
>JANMYG010000710.1:0-1815 GCA_031381865.1 Betaproteobacteria bacterium
CCCCCCCGCTTGTCACTCCCCCGCCACGGGCCACACCCGAGCCCCCAAGTACTCCGCTGGCCGGGTCGCTGCCAGAGGAAACGACTCTACGCCCCGTCCCGATCTGCACGGGCAGATCGGGAGCCGCGGGGCTCAGCCCCTGGGGGGCGCATTTTGCCTTGGGGCGGCCCGGCGGCAAAATCATCACGTCAACACGGGTCACTTCGGCGCGTCACGCATCTTGTAGCCGGCCCCGCGCACGGTGAGGATCAGCTCGGGGCGCATCGGGTCGGCCTCGAGCTTGGCGCGCAGCCGGTTGATGTGCGTCGTCACGGTGTGTTCGTAACCGTCATGGGTGTAGCCCCACACCGCGCCCAGAAGCTGCGCGCGCGAGAACACATGGCCCGGGTGCTGCGCAAAGTACAGCAGCAGGTCGAATTCGAGCGCGGTGAAGTCCAGTGCATCGCCGCGGTAGGTCACGGAGCGCTTGGCCGGCAGTAGCTCGAGGTCGCCGTTGCGCAGCACCGTGCTGTGCGCCGGCGCGCTGGCCTGCGCCGCGCGCAGCAGGTCGGCACGGCGCAGCAACGCCTTGACCCGCGCCAGCAGCTCGGCCAGCGAGAACGGCTTGGTCAGGTAATCGTCCGCACCCAGCTCCAGCCCCAGCACCCGGTCGAGTTCGGTCGATTTGGCCGTGAGCATCAGGATCGGCGTGCGGCGACCGCGCGCCCGCAGCGCCTTGCAAACCACCAGCCCGTCCAAGCCAGGCAACAAAAAGTCGAGGATCAGCAGGTCGCTGGCGCGTTCGTTCTGGCTCGCCAGCGCGGCCACACCGTCGGCCACTGCGGTCACGTCGTAAGCCGCGTTGCGCAGGTTCATGACCAGCAGCTCGCGTATGTCGGCCTGGTCTTCGGCCACGAGGATGGTGGGGGACATGCGGTAATTGTCGGCTGGCATGGGCGGTTCTTACGCAAATGTTATCTGGCTGTGATGTTGCGCGATGTTGGCGCGAGGTCGGGCGGGCAAAGTCCATCCCATCGACAACCCGATCCGAGGTACCCGAAATGACCGCAGCCGCCGCCTCTTTCTCGCCCGCCTTCAACCCCGCCGCTGGCAACCCGGTGCCGTGGCGCGAAATGTTATCGCACCGGGGTGACCTGGTGCGTTTCGCCAAGGCCAGGCTGCACGACCCGATGCTGGCCGAGGACGTGGTGCACGATGTCTTCGAAGCGGTGTTGTCCGGGCGCGCCGCGTTCGCCGGCCGCTCCGCATTGCGTTCATGGCTGACGGCGATCCTGAAACACAAGATCGTCGACCTGGTGCGCCAGCGCGCGGGCACCGACAGCCTGGACCTGGAGAGCGAAGACGAAGGCGCCATGGCCATCGCCTGCCCGAACGCGCGCCCGGACGAGGTGGCCGAACAACGCGAGTTGCTGGCCCAGGCGCTCAAGCGCATCGACGCCTTGCCCCCGGCGCTGCGCGACGTGATGCGCCTGCGCGTGCTGCAGGACGAGCCGACCGAGCGCGTATGCGCGGCGCTGGCGATCAGCGAGGAGAACCTGTTCGTGCGCCTGCACCGGGCGCGCAAGCAGCTGTTGTCGTAGGGCGGCCTAGAATTGAGCGTCGGGCTGTAAGAAGCCCAGCCGACCGCAGACCAAGACCCAACCAGCCAGTCAATCGCCGGGCCCTGCGCCCGGCACAGAATGGCTGGCTGACTATTCAATCTGCCAACCTCAAGGAGTGTTTCCAATGAACCAGCATGCCATGATCGCCGCCGCCGCGGCTTCCCTGATGTCTCTCGCCCTGGTGTCCGCGCCGGTGGCCGCCCAGGAAAAGGAA